>JAIDHZ010000268.1 GCA_029052995.1 Lachnospiraceae bacterium
TCTTTGCTTAATAAGTCATCCCACTGTTCCAAATTGTAAAGCCAGTCGGCATCACATTCTACCATATTCTTATAAAGTGTCTCTAAATCAAAATCTAAAGACACCTCTGTATCCTCATTAAGCTCCTCAAGATTATTAGATGTCTTTAAGCTTTCGTCAATCCCATCCAAAAAACCGGTCATTAGCTGTATCGTAGTTCCATACTTTTGGGCCAATTCCTTTACAGTTCCTGTTACAACCTCATCCGGCTTAGAAAGCAGCTGTTTATAAATGCCCTGCTCAATACCAAAATAATTAAGCCAAAACTGCTGCCCCTCTTTTGTATTGTCCCCAAATCCATATGCGTAATCACGCCAATCCTGCAATAAACTCATTTTTTTCCTCCTGTAACATATAATTATCTTACTCCATTGCTTTTTGTATCCTCTTAGCACTGTCCTTGATTATATCAAAGTGCAATTGTTTTTTCAAGTATGTATAAAACTCCTCAAAAAGGGGATAATGAAAATATCAGTTACATTGAGTGCTTTTGAATGTATATGATAAAATACTCAATATAATTGATTATACTTTATCCTCCCCTATTTTTCGGAGTCAGACCTGTCTGGCTCCGTTCCCCTTTTTAAATCTTCTTTACTTTCAGTTTTTTCTTTCGGAATAACATCTGAATGTCCGTTAACAAGCCTTGTAAACCACATAAAAACCCACAATACAACCGGCACTGCAAGCATCAGAAAAAATACAGCAGAGAAATATTTGCTTCCTGTTATGGCACATATAATAGTTCCAATAATAAGTACAATTATAAAAACCACTGATAATAATGCCACAATTCTTCGAATTTTTTGCATTTAATTCCTTTCCCCTTTCAACCATTGCAAATGTTCCTTCACCGTTTTTTCATATCCGTTTTCTGAAGGTTCATAAAATCTTATATTTTTAATCTCATCAGGGAGATATTGCTGCTCTACATAGTTGTTGGGATAATCGTGTGGATATAGATAACCTGTATGGCCAAGCTTAGCTGCCCCGGAATAATGTGCATCCCTGAGATAAGGAGGAACTGTTCCTGTCTTTTGTTTTTTTATCATATCAGATGCCGCAAAAATTGCATTTACAACTGCATTCGACTTAGGCGCACCTGCTACATATATAGCCGCCTCGGACAATATAATCTGTGCTTCCGGCATGCCGACACGTTCTACCGCCTGTGCACATGCCACGGCAACCTGTATAGCCTGAGGGTCAGCAATTCCCACATCCTCACAGGCACATATCATAATCCTTCTTGCAATAAATGTAACACTTTCTCCGGCATCCAGCATTTTCGCAAGATAAAATACTGCCGCATCCGGGTCAGAACCCCGCATACTTTTTATAAATGCCGAAATTGTATCATAGTGGTTATCCCCGTCCTTATCGTATCGTACTGCACGGCGCTGGATACACTCTTCTGCTACCGAAAGGGTTATATGTATCTTTCCGTCCTCTAAAGGCTCTGTAGTAAGCACACCAAGTTCCACAGCATTCAATGCTTTACGGGCATCACCGCCGCTTAGATCTGCTAAAAACTCCAAAGCATCTTCATCAATTACTGCATTATAGGCACCCATACCTTTTTCTTTATCATACACCGCCCGTCGAATCAACTCCTTGATATCCTCTTTTTCAAGCGGTTCCAAGCGAAATATATGAGATCTGGAAATTAACGCCCCATTTACTTCAAAATATGGATTTTCCGTTGTTGCACCAATTAATACAATTGTTCCATCCTCTACAAAAGGCAGTAGATAATCCTGCTGTGCCTTATTAAAACGATGAATCTCATCCACGAAAAGAATAGTTCGTTTCTGGTACATTCCATAATTGCCTTTTGCCTCATCTACAACCCGTTCCATATCCTTCTTACCGGAGGTTGTGGCATTCAGGAACGTAAAGATAGAACTGGTAGTATTAGCAATCACCATTGCAAGTGTTGTTTTACCAGTCCCCGGAGGTCCATAAAAAATAACAGAACTCAGTTTATCTGCTGTAATCGCACGATATAGCAGCTTGTCCTTCCCTATAATATGTTTTTGCCCAACAACCTCATCCAAAGTTGCTGGGCGTAACCGCTTTGCCAGTGGGGACTCCTTTTCCATATTAGTCTCACGTATATAATCAAATAAATCCATCTATCCTACCTCAGATCATTTTATGGAATCCCATTTTTCCCAATAAAACATCAAACTTTTCCACGATAATTGGTTTACATATATAGGCGTCATAATCATTGCATACCTGAATATTATCTAATGCCACCTCGTCTAAGGCACTAATCATAATCACTACGGCACGTTCATCCGATGATAACTGGTATTTGTTCTCAGCTTTTCTGATTGCTTCCAGTGTTTTATAACCATCTAACTTTGTCATCATAATATCTAAGCAGATCAGGTCAAAAAGCTGCCCATCTTCCATAGCACCTGCCGCTTCATCTACAGCGGACATTCCATTGTCAACCGTTACTACATCACCATATGACGAGAGAATTTTCTCTAAAAACCTTCTGTTTGCAAAATCATCATCTGCTACTAATATTCTCATGTGAATCCTCCAATCATTCCAGTTCTTAACACCGTTTTAAACAGCATTGCAATTTTAACACCCCTTAGCCTACTGCGGGGTTGTCAACTCAGTAACTTTAATACGTATCCTTTTTATGAACCGGTTCAATTCGTAACGAATCTGCAATTTTTTCCATAATGGAACGTGTTATCTGATTATGGCTCATATTTTCGTAGTAAATCCTCTGATTTAGCAATTCTCTGTCTGCCGTTCCTAAAAAAATGGTAACCAGCTCTCCTGCCGTATAGGTGTCAACAATCTCTCCAGCCTCTATTGCAGCCGCTATTTCATCATGTAAAAATTGTGAACGGTTTTTAATACAGGCAGCAATTCTGTCTCTCGTATTCACATTATGCAAAAAATACTCATAATTAAGTGGAATGGCAGCTATTGCACTATAACCATTATAATATGTTCCCAAAGTATCCAATAGCTCCAACACACGATCCATATGAGAAATATCCTTCGCTGCCACTGTTGCAATGATACTATTATCAAACTTAGTAAAAGTTTCAATTACCTCTACTAACACTTCATCAATGCCTCCAAAATACCGGTAAAGCAAAGATTCTGTCATATTCTCTTTCATCGCAAGATTTTTCGTGGTAAGAGACTCTATTCCCGCCTCACTAATAATCTCAATTGCTGAATCGATAATCTTATCTCTTCTATTAACAAAACTGTTATCCATATGTATCCCCCATATACTATCCTATGAATAAACATTCACATAACGATATTTTATGGCATACTTATTC
>JAIDHZ010000269.1 GCA_029052995.1 Lachnospiraceae bacterium
CATTAATAAGGGGGGCTAATGCGATTATCGGAGTTCTCCTGAATTATGCTGAATTTTCCAGCAATTCAATTGGTACGGTTGCTTCTGGTACAGCAGTAAAGATTAGAAAAAAGGAAGAAATTCATAAGGTAATTACATCCAAAATATATGTAAGCAATTATTACAATCTTTTAATGCCGCGGCCTGTAGAGGTTACAATTGCCGGAGAGGATAATGTAGTGAAGATTGCACCAAGGTTGTACAACTATAATCAGGATGAGGTTAAGGCTGTAAGGTGTGATATTGAACTTACAAATTTTTATGAAGAGAAACTTTTACTGCAGGGTGTAGATTTTGTTTTTGAGAAAAATAATATTACAAAATTACAGGCAGAATTCGTTGAGTGTAAGCTTCCGGTTAAAGCTATTGCTTTGATTAAGGATGTAAAGGTATATGTTAAAAAATATGTTACTGCCAAGGGCGTATTCGTGCCGGATGTTGAACCGATTAATGTAAGTATTTCAAAAAATGCATTTGCAGGCTTGAAGGAAAAACGTGGTAAGGATGCTGTGGAGCGTTATAAGTCAGATGGAACAACATGGCTTTGTAATTGTGGCTATATTAATGCTGCCGGAGAAGAAGAATGTGCAATCTGCGGCAGAAAAGAAGAGGAACTTAAGGTAAACGTGGGCTTTAATTATGAAGAGATGTGTGACAAGATGAAAGGACTGCCAAATGTATCTGCAATGAAGGATGTATTGATGCAGTACATTAAGCAGGGAGTGATTGATGCAAAATACAGAATGGAATTATTAGAGATTATGGAATCCGGTTTACAGTACGAAAAAACCAGAGGTGACATGACAGAAACTGTGTTAGAAAAGATATTCAAGGTATTTGAAAATTAGGGTTTGAATCAAATTGCTAATAGCACATTTTATATATTTGTTAATATTGAAAATGACTGAAATGAAGTTCAGTCATTTTCATTATGCTTGTATTAAGAAAGGCTTATCATTATGATTACTACTGTAATTTTTGACTTGGATGGAACATTATTGTATACGTTGGATGATTTAAAAAATAGTGTGAATTTTGCATTGAGAATGCATGGTCTGCCAGAACGCACTCTCTCTGAGGTTAGAAAGTTTGTCGGAAATGGTGTAGAACTGCTGATACATAGAGCAGTGGATGGAGCGTTTTCGGAATCTGAAGAAGCACACTGTCTTGAAACATTTAAACAACATTATGCTAAAAATATGAACAAACTGACCAAACCGTACAAAGGAATACCGGAACTTGTAAGGAATCTTTTGAAACTGAATTATCATATTGCCATTGTGTCAAATAAGTTTGATTCGGCAGTAAAACAGCTTAATGAGCAATATTTTGACGGAATGTTTCCTGTAGCAATAGGTGCATCTGATTTGGTGGCTAAAAAACCGGCGCCGGATTCAGTGTATGCAGCGCTTAGTGAGCTTGGAGTAACAAAGGATCAGGCAGTTTATGTTGGTGATTCCGAGGTTGATGTTTTGACGGCAGCAAATGCAGGTATTCCCTGCATTGGAGTTACATGGGGTTTTCGGGATGCATCAGTTTTGGAGACTATGGGAGTATGGAGAATGATTGATTCTCCACGGCAATTACTTGAGGTTTTGGACAGGAGGAATCAGGCTTGTTAGATCGTATTGTGGAACTGTTGTATCAAAAGGGATATTGTATGCTTGATGAACAGAACAAGGGTGTATATATACGTGAGACTGACAGTCAGGTGTATGTTGTGATATTAAGCATGTACCACAATGGCGTATCTGTTAAACAGTGTGAGGCATTAAGAAGCCGAATAGAGTTTAAGGTTATAATGAGATATCAAAAAAAAATTCGGACATTGTATTTGTTTTTGACAGAAAACGCTATGTTTGAAAAGAATTTGTTGGAGCTTGCAAATGGTCTTTCAGGTGCGTGGTTTCTGGCAATGGATACAGGACGGATTTATGTCTTTGAAACACAGTCGGAACAGTTTGATGATTTGTATAACTATTTTCAAACAAGCCTTGCAAAGAGCAAATTTGAAAAAAACTTTTGTTTTACCCCGGTAAACATGACAATTGTCGCATTAAATATACTATATTTTATCTTGATTATAGTGTTAAATGGCGGATATTGGGCAATCTATAATTCTGATATCATGTTATCAGCGGGGGCGTTGAGTTATGATACGTTTATACATGGTGCATGGTATCAGATTTTTTCTTCATTATTTATACATTTTGGATTTACACATTTGATTAACAATATGGTTTTGCTGACTTATGTTGGTTGTGAGTTAGAACAAAGAATAGGAAAACTATCATTTATTATGATATATTTTGCATCTGGTCTTGTCGGAAACGTTGCATCATTGATGTACTATAATGCTGTAGGAGAGATTACGATTAGTGCAGGTGCTTCAGGAGCTATTTTTGGAGTTATAGGTGCTTTAGCTATAAATTTGTTCATAAACCATACAGAAACTCCTAATCTCACAACCAGGAGATTACTGGTTTTGGCAGGAATCACAGTTTATTATGGAATGACAACGTTGGGGGTTGACAACGCAGCACATATTGGTGGATTAATATGTGGAATAATTGGAGAATTTTTGTTGTCAAAGATTTCACGATATGTTAAACTAAAATAAGTGATATCAGATGTAAGATATCTCACATCTGGCGATATGGTCTTCGGTGTAATTACAGGTGCTAATAATAGAAATTTGTCATCAGAGCTGACAAACATATAATAATAGGTAAGCTGAAGACATTATTGAATTATGAGGTGAAGATTGTGAGTACGGGAATTAGTATATCCAGTATCAATAGAATTAAGGAATTAGCGGAACATAAAAAATATGCAGAGGCATTAGAAATCTTGGATACTCAGGATTTGGATAAATCAATTAATCCGCAATTTTTGAGGATTAGTGGTGAGATTTTCAGGGAAAATAAGCGGTATTATGACAGTAGAAGGATTTTGCTTCGTGCACATCAAATGTCACCTCAGGGATTGCGTATTATTTATGAGTTAATTCAATTATATTTGGAATTGGGGTATTTTTCGAAAGCACAAAGATATTACGAGCAATATCAGTTTTTTTCGACACCAGAGGATACACAAAGAGATTTTGTCGAGTATAATATGAAAAAAGCCCGAGGTGTTAATATAAAGGAACTTGCTGCTATTTTGATTCCAATCTTGGAGCGTATGCCTGAAGATCGTTGGAATTTTGAAGCGATTCTGTTATATGATAAAATGAAAAGAAAGGATAAAGCGTTAGAAGAATGTCGTTATATACTTGAGAATTATAAAGATTCAATATTTGTCAATAATGTTATAGAGTATATT
>JAIDHZ010000027.1 GCA_029052995.1 Lachnospiraceae bacterium
CCAGTGGAAATATCAATCCCTGTCTTGGATGTGACTGTTGTGGCATGAATGGGGATTGTGTCAGGAAAGATGATGGCAATGAAGTGTTGGCAAAACTGCTTGCAGCAGATGCGGTTGTATTCACAACTCCGGTTTATTATTTTGGTATGAGTGCCCAGTTAAAGATGATGGTTGACCGTTTTTATGCCCGGAATGGGGCAATCACACGCAAGAAGATGAAAGCAGCGCTGATTGCAACAGCATGGAATGATGATGAGGTTGTGATGAAGGGGATTAAAACACATTTTGAGATTATTTTTGATTATCTGTCTTTCCGGAACCGGGGCATGATTCTGGCAAAGGGAGCAGGAACGGTAGGAATGATGCCGGAGCGTTATAAAACAGAGGCATATCAGCTTGGAAAATCTATATAGGCGATTGCGAAACTCTGTTTTCCTTAACATCCGTTGTACAATATAGACAAATCAACGCAGGCACGCTTGCGCTGCTTGTCGCTCGCAACGGTGCTAAGCTTGAAAAAACCTCGCTAAGCACCGGCGGCTCCAAAGCACCTTGCTTATGATATTGTCTATATTACACAACTAAATTTTTAAAATAAGGAGTTTTGCAATTGTCTGAAAGTCAATATAGAAGGAGGATGGTTGATGAAGTATACAAAATTAGGTGATTCAGAGTTAAATGTATCCCGCATCTGTATGGGATGTATGGGGTTTGGCAATGCAAAAGAAGGACAGCACTCATGGACATTGGATGAGGAACATTCCAGAGAGATTATTAAGAGAGGGCTGGATTTGGGAGTGAATTTCTACGACACTGCCATTGGTTACCAGAGCGGTACCAGTGAACAGTATGTGGGAAGGGCACTTAGAGATTTTGCAAAACGTGATGAGGTCATTGTTGCGACAAAATTTCTACCGAGGACACAGGAGGAAGTCGAGGCAGGCATATCCGGGCAGCAGCATATTGAAAAAATGATAAACAAGAGCCTTGAAAATCTTGGGATGGAATATGTTGACCTTTATATCTATCATATGTGGGATTATCAGACACCGATTTATGATATTTTAGAGGGGCTGAATGCTGTGGTAAAGGCTGGAAAGGCGCGGTATATCGGAATCTCCAATTGTTATGCGTGGCAGCTTGCCAAAGCAAATGCACTGGCTGAAAAAGAAGGATTTGCAAAGTTTGTATCTGTACAGGGACATTATAATTTGATTTTCAGGGAAGAAGAACGAGAGATGGCTCCGTTTTGTTATGAGGACAATATTGCCATGACACCTTATAGTGCTTTAGCAAGTGGCAGGCTCGCCAAAAAGCCGGGAGAGGACAGTAAACGGATGCAGGAGGACAGTTATGCAAAGTTCAAATATGATGCGACAAAGGAACAGGATGGAGTAATTATAGGACGGGTACAGGAACTTGCGGAAAAACGTGGTGTCAGCATGACAGAGATTTCTCTGGCATGGCTGCTTACGAAAGTGACTTCTCCAGTAGTGGGAGCAACGAAATTTCACCATATCGAAGGTGCTGCAAAGGCAGTGGAACTGAAACTGACGGAGGATGAAATCGCATATCTGGAAGAACCTTATGTGCCGCATGCCTTAGCAGGGGTGATGGCACAGAACAAACCGGCAAATGCAAAGGAAAAGCATGTATGGTCAACAGGAAATCAAAAAATATGAAATGGATTGGAGGAAAATAAAATGGCGCATAATAATGTAACGATGCCAAAGATTGCACTTGGTGCTTGGGCATGGGGAAATGATGGAACTTTTGGCAATATGCTGACGGAGGATGGTTTGAGACCGGTATTTGAGGCTGCTATGCAGGAGGGATTGAACCTTTGGGATACAGCATATGTTTATGGGATGGGGACATCGGAAACGGTTCTTGACAATTTTCTGAAAAGTGTGCCTCGTGAAACTTATTTGATATCCACAAAGTTTACGCCTCAGTGTGCGGATGCATCGGCAGACAATGCTGTGACGGCAATGTATGAGGGGAGCAAAGAGAGGCTGGAGACGGATTTTATGGATTTTTACTGGATTCATAACCCGGTTGGTGCCCCTAAATGGATTACAGAACTGATTCCCCTTGCAAAGAGCGGAAAGATCGGAAAGATTGGTGTGTCCAATCACAGTCTTTCAGAAATCAAAGAAGCAGATGCCATCTTGAAAAAAGAGGGACTCCATATCTCTGCAGTGCAAAATCATTACAGTTTACTGAACCGTTCTTCAGAAGACTCGGGAATCCTTGATTACTGTAAAGAAAATGATATCATCTTTTTCTCTTATATGGTATTGGAGCAGGGAGCGCTTTCAGGAAAATACGACACAGCACATCCATTTCCGGAAGGTTCTGACCGTGCAAAGGCGTACAATCCTATCATGGAAAAAATAGAGAAACTGAATGCAGGATTAAAGAAAATGGCAGACAGGCATAATGTATCCGTTGCCCAGATTCCTGTGGCGTGGGCGGTTGCAAAAGGGACACTGCCAATTATTGGTGTGACGAAAACAGAACATGTAAAAGATGCAGTAAAGGCAGTTAATGTTACCCTTTCCATGGAGGAGATTGCAGAGTTGGAAACGCTTGCGGATGAGGCAGATGTTGATGTAATCCGTATGTGGGAAAAGGAAATGAAATAAAACAGGAGGTTGCTATGGGTAAAATGTTGGTGGCATATTTCAGTGCCAGCGGAGTTACAAGAAAGGCAGCAGAAACACTGGCAGAGGCTGCAGGGGCAGATTTATACGAGATACGGCCGGAAATACCGTATTCAAAGGATGACTTAGACTGGAATAATAAAACATCCCGAAGCTCTGTGGAGATGAATGACAAGTCATGCAGGCCTGTTCTGTCAGACTGTAATGCTGAAGTAGAAATGTATGATTTGATTTTTCTTGGTTTTCCAATCTGGTGGTACACTGCACCGAGGATTATCAGCACTTTCTTGGAAAGTTATGATTTTGCTGGAAAGAAGATTGTTCTTTTTGCGACATCCGGTGGAAGTGGTTTTGGTAAAACACTGGATGATCTGAAAAGCAGTATTTCCGACAAGGCAACAATTACAGAGGGCAGGATTTTGAATGGAAGGCAGACAAAGGAGTCGCTTGCAGCCTGGGTTGAAAGTTTATAAAAATTAACAGGAGGATATTAGTATGAGTGAAAAGATTGTACAGACAGCAGGCAGAGAGAGCCTTGGAGAATTTGCACCAATGTTTGCACATCTAAATGATGATGTGCTGTTTGGGGAAGTGTGGAATGAGGACGCCATTCCGGTTAAAACAAAATGTATCATTACGGTGGTATCTCTGATGGCATCCGGCATTACGGATTCCTCTCTTACTTATCATTTAGAAAATGCAAAAAAGCATGGAGTAACAAAAGAAGAAATAGCAGCAATTATTACCCATGCGACTATGTATGTGGGATGGCCGAAAGGATGGGCGGTATTCCGTCTGGCTAAGGATGTTTGGAATGAGAAAACAGCAGGTTTGACAGAGAAGGATCAATACCAGAATAGTATCTTTTTCCCGATTGGTGAGCCAAATGATGGTTTTGCTAGGTATTTTGTAGGGCGGAGCTATCTGGCACCAGTGTCCAGTGAACAGGTTCCGATTTTCAATGTGACATTTGAGCCGGGATGCCGTAATAACTGGCATATCCATAAGGCAAAGAGTGGCGGCGGACAGATGTTAATCTGTGTTGGCGGCAGGGGATATTATCAGGAATGGGGAAAAGATGCAGTGGAGATGACACCGGGAAGTGTAATCAATATCCCGGCTAACGTAAAACACTGGCATGGTGCAGCTTCCGATTCATGGTTCTCCCATCTCGCTGTTGAGGTTCACGGTGTAGAAACGGAAAATGAGTGGTGTGAACCGGTTTCAGAGGAAGAATATGCTGCATTGAAATAAAAGAAGGGCTTTTATTAGATAAAAGCAGAAAGAAGGAGGAAAGTATATGAGGCGATTGATTATGATGGGAATTATGTTGCTTATGACGTTTTCTCTTTCTGCCTGCAGTGGAAGGGAAACAGGTCAACAGGAACAAGACAGAATAAAGCGTTCTGCAGGACAGCAGACAGAAGAACCCTCTACGGAAGGTCATGTTTCTGTTTCTCCACAAGCAGTGGAAAAGGATGATGGGCAGCATATATTGATTGCGTATTTTACATGGGCAGAAAATACCCATGTGGAAAATCCGGATGAGGTAGATGTGGATGCAACAACATCTGCCAGTGTTCTGCCACCCGGAAATGCAGCAAAACTGGCAGGCTGGATTCAGAAACAGACAGGTGGTGAACTGTTTTCCATTGTAGTGAAAGAACCCTATTCCAGTGACTATGATGAATGCCTTGACCGGGCAGCAGAGGAAGAAGCAAAGGATGCCAGACCAGAACTGGTAAATCATGTAGAAAACATGGAGAAATACGACGTTATCTTTTTGGGATTTCCTAATTGGTGGTACACTGTCCCGATGGCAGTTCACAGTTTTTTGGAAGAATACGATTTTGCAGGAAAGACGGTTATTCCTTTTTGCACACATGGAACAGGAGGTCTTGCCAGTACCATTCAGGACATCAAAAAAGATTTACCCGATTCGACAGAGCTACGGGAGCCGATTGGTGTTTACCGCTCGGATGTGGATTCTGCACAGAAAAGTATCAATGAGTGGCTTGCCGGCATGGGATATGAAAAGAAAGACTGATGTAATGGATTTCCTTATCACATAATAGAAAGGATGGTTATATTATGAAAAAACGAAACTTACTATTATCCATACTGCTAACACTCGTTATATTATTTCCAATAAACGCTTTTGCGACCGAAGGCATACAAGACGATGGTAAGAAAAACTAATGTGATAGAGTTCACTATTACATGGTAGAAAGGATAGTATGGTATGAAAAAAGTGATAGCACGAAAGCATGCTTTTTTGTGGGCTATGGTGACGGTTGTGGCGGCATTTTCCCTGACCGGATGCGGGCAGGATGAAAAACAGCAGGACAGCAGAGCTCAGATACAATCCAGTGAACCGACAGCGGATGCTGCAGATAATACCGAAAAACCGGATTCTGGTCAGGAGGATACTTCGTCTGAAAAGAAGGCATCGAAAAAAGATGGTTCTGTTGTCTATATGACAACAGATATCAGTTCCAAGGGCTTGATGGCAGTGTATGAAAAACTGGAGGCATCGCCGGATGGAAAAGTCGCAGTAAAACTCAGTACTGGAGAGAATGGCAGCAATTATTTAAAGACGGATTTAATCGGGGAGCTGGTAAAGTCTCTGGATGCAACTATTGTGGAGTGTAATACAGCTTATGGCGGTGAGCGTGCCAATACAAAAATGCACTATCAGTTGGCAAAGGATCATGGCTATACAGATATTGCAGATGTGGACATTATGGATGAGGATGGTTCCATGACGTTACCTGTTTCTGATGGGGATAACCTCAAAGAAAATTATGTTGGCAAAAACTTTGCAAAGTATAATTACTATGTTGTATTGTCCCATTTCAAAGGCCATGCAATGGCAGGTTATGGAGGGGCAATTAAGAATATCTCCATCGGTATTGCATCATCTGAAGGGAAAGCGCATATTCACAGTGGTGGCACAGGGGGAAATATGTGGAGCGGTGATCAGGATGCCTTTCTGGAATCCATGGCAGAGGCGGGTAAATCCGTTGTGGAAGCTCTGGATGGGCATATTCTTTATATCAATGTAATGAACCGTCTGTCTGTAGACTGTGACTGCGATGGTAATCCTGCCGAGCCGGATATGCATGATATTGGGATATTGGCATCCTTCGATCCGGTGGCATTGGATCAGGCATGTATTGATTTGGTTTATGATGCAAAGGATGGTAAGTCACTGGTCAACCGGATTGAATCCAGAAATGGTCTGCATACGCTGGAGCAGGCAGAGAAAATCGGTCTTGGTAGCAGAACCTATAAACTGGAACGAATTGATTAATGAAACAGAAAGAGGTTGGCGGTATGAAAGGAAAGATGAAAATTAAAATAATCCTTGATTTGTTCATGACGGCTGTACTGCTTGCATTGATGGCATTTCAAATCACAGGGCAGGAACTTCACGAGTGGTTTGGCGCTGGTATGCTTGTTTTGTTTCTGGCACATAATATCTTAAATTTCAAATGGTATAAAAATCTGTTCAAGGGCAGCTATACAATGTTCCGGGTATTGCAGACAGTAATCAATCTTGCGGTGCTTATTTCCATGCTCTGCCTTGCATACAGTGGAATTTTGATGTCGCGATATGCTCTTTCCTTTATTCCGTTGGACGGCAGTATGGCGTTAGCACGTCAGATGCATATGGCAGCTTCTTATTGGGGATTTGTGCTGATGAGTATCCATGCTGGGTTACATTATGGAATGCTTGTAGGCATGGTGGGAAAGAAAGTGAAAGACCGTAGCATATCGAAAGCGGCTGTGTGGGTTCTAAGAGTGTTTGCGGTTCTCATTGCCGCATATGGGGCGGTATGTTTTTACCGGGCAAATATTATTTCCTATATGCTGCTGAAAAACCAGTTTGCATTCTTTGATTTTGAGCAGAGTGCGGTTTCTGTATTTACAGAATATGCAGCCATGATGGGACTGTGGATATGTATCAGTTATTATCTGGCAAAGACTTTGAAGAAAATTTCATCTGCAAAGGTGAAAAAGGAGGGAAATTTGGAATGAAACGAATAGGTGTGTTTCTGCTTGTTATTATGATAATTTTTGGACTGAGTGCCTGTGGGACAGATAACAAACCATCAAGTCATGCAGGAGATTCAGGGAATGCGGTTTCCACGCAGGAAAACAAGACAGATAACAAAATGTCGGGTGCAGATGTGCCGGATGGTTTTGTGCAGATATCCGGTGGCACTTTCCAGATGGGAAGCCCTGATACGGAAGACTGGCGTTCGGAGGATGAAACGGCACATTCGGTTACGGTCAGTGATTTTTATATGGGTGTTTACGAAGTGACACAGAAAGAGTATCAGGAGATTATTAAAAATAATCCGAGCAATTTCACTGGGGATGAGCTTCCGGTTGAGAATCTGACATGGTATGAGGCAGTGGCATACTGCAATGCCCGCAGTGAGAAAGAAGGTCTGACCAAAGCATATACGGTAGATGGGAAAAACGTAACATGGGACCGCAGCGCAGACGGTTACCGGCTTCCAACAGAGGCAGAATGGGAATATGCCTGCCGTGCGGGAACGGAAACACCGTTTAACACCCAGACTTCAATCAGCCCGGAGGAATCAAATTATTTTGGACACTATCCGTATCTGATTGAGGAAAATTACTTTTCACAGGAAAAACTGGACACAGAGCCGGGCGAGTACCGGGAAACAACTGTTGCAGTGGACAGCTTTTCCCCAAATGCATGGGGCTTATATAATATGCATGGCAATGTGGGGGAATGGTGTTGGGATTATTATGGAGCTTATGCGGATGGAGAACAGACCAATCCGACCGGAGCAGAGACCGGAACCAGAAGGATTAGCCGTGGCGGTGGATGGAATGATTTTGCCAAGCATATAAGAAGTGCTTACCGTGCCTCAGCTCCGGCAGACAGGAGCAGTGCAGCAGTTGGTCTGCGGCTGGTGAGGAATGCTGTGGAGATGGAAGGAAGTATCGTGGATACCGAGCAGAAAAAAGATACCGGAAAAGGTGATGGCAATACATTGATTGTATTCTTTTCGTGGGGTGGTAACACAAGGGGAATCGCACAGGAAATCCAGTCACAGACAGGAGCTGAATTGTTTGAGATAGAACTGGTTCATCCGTATTCTAATGATTATGATACCGTACTGGATGAAGCACAGCGGGATCAGAATGAACAGGCGAGACCGGAGATTAAGAACCATGTGGAGAACATAGAAAAATATGAAACAATCATATTAGGTTATCCCAACTGGTGGGCATCCATACCGATGCCGATTGCCTCTTTTCTTGAAGAATACGACCTTTCAGGAAAAACAATCGTGCCGTTTTGCAGTCATGGCGGGGGAAGATTCGGCCAGAGCCTTACAGCCATTGCAAAGCTGGCACCACAATCAGAGATTGGGGAAGGTCTTACAGTATCCTATTCCGGTGGGGGCAGTCTGCCGGAGGATATAGGGAAATGGCTGGAACAAAATGGAATTTCAAAAAAATAACAGAAAAAGGAGAAAAAACTATGATTAAGAAAAATGGAAAATTGGTGGCAGTGCTGTTGATGGTTTTTATTATGGCATTTGCATTGGCAGGATGTGGGAACACAGAGACTGCCGGACAGAATGACAACAGTCAGACATCCGTAGCAGAGAAGGATACAGGAAGTGATGAGACAAAGCAGCAGGCGGATACTTCTAATGATAACACATCATCTCAGGGTGAAGGGAAAATATTGGTAGCTTATTTTTCACATTCAGGGAATACAAAGGGAATTGCTGAGGACATTCAGGAAAAGACAGGCGCAGATATTTTTGAAATCACGACAGTCAATAAATATTCCAGTGATTATAATACCGTACTGGATGAGGCAAAGGCAGAGCAGAGCGATAATGCCAGACCGGAATTAAGCAGCAAAGTAGAGGATATGGAGCAATACCAGACTGTTATAATCGGTTTCCCTATTTGGTGGGGAGATATGCCGATGGCACTGTATTCCTTTTTGGATGAGTATGAGTTGTCGGGAAAAACGGTTTTGCCATTCTGCACACATGGGGGAAGCGGCTTATGCGGAACAGATAAGAATATACAGCAGGAAGAAAAGGATGCAAAGGTAGCAGATGGACTTGCCATCAGTGACTCTTCCCTAAATGATGCAGGAGAAGATATTGACAAGTGGCTGAAGGATAATGGTGTAGTGAAATAGAGCAGCAAAAAATGATGAGGAGGGTTTCAAATGCAGAGGAACAAGTGGAAAAAGGGATTTGCCCTTATGCTGATTATGGTTGTATTGCTGTCATCCGTATCCATTGGACCAGGCATGTATTGACCTTGTCTATGAGCAAAAAGATGGGGATGGGAAAGCGTTGGTCAACCGGATTGAATCAAAAAATGGTCTGCTTACATTGGAACATGCAGAAAAAATTGGTTTTGGCAGCAGGACATACGATTTGCAGATGATTGATCCGCATTAACAGGAGGTGGCAGGATGATGGAAATACTGCAAAGGGAATTGATTTATATCTGGTACTATTTTGACATACAGTTACGCCAGATTTTTGGATTTTGGGTACTGGGTATGGCAATCGGCTCGTTTGTTTCTGTGTTTGCCAAAGATGGAATCCACCGTCTGTTTCAAAGAATGAATGGCATGCCGTGGGGCATCTTTGGGATTGTGCCTGCCTGCATTTTGGGAATCGCCTCTCCGCTTTGTATGTATGGAACCATTCCCATTGCGGCATCCTTTTCCAGACAGGGGATGCGGCATGACTGGCTGGCATCCTTTATGATGGCATCAATTCTGTTAAACCCGCAGTTGATTGTTTACAGTGCGGCATTGGGCAGTGCGGCACTTGCTGTCAGAATTATTTCCTGCTTTTTTTGTGGGATTACTGCAGGACTGTTGTTACATATTTTTTACGGGGATAAGCCGTTTTTCAATTTTGAAGGTTTCCATGAGAGGGAGAGCCATGATACAGATCCCAATCTGTTTTTACGCTATATCAAGAATTTCGGAAGAAACGTAAAAGCGACAGGACTTTATTTCCTCTTTGGTGTCCTGCTTTCGGCACTGTTTCAGCGGTATGTCCCACAGGAAATCATGGTAGACCTGTTTGGCGGGAACAAAGCATGGGGAATCCTGATGGCAGCAACCGTAGGCGTGCCGCTTTATGCGTGCGGAGGTGGAACGATACCTCTGTTGCAGCAGTGGCTGTGGGAAGGAATGAGCTTAGGTTCAGCCACAGCGTTTATGATAACCGGTCCCGCCACAAAGATTACCAATCTTGGGGCAGTTAAGATTGTGCTGGGAATCAAACGTTTTCTTCTGTACATTGCATTTGTAATGGTGTTTTCGTTTGTATCTGGAATATTGGTAAATATTATTGTTTGATTATGAAAGGCTGTGGATAACAAAACAGCAGAAAGGAAGGTAACTATGAAAATGCGAAAATATCTGGCATGGCTGCTTGTGTTTGCTTTTGTTTTTTCACTGGTAACAGGAAATACGGCACAGGTAATGGCTAAGAGCAGAAAAACAACTGTAATCAAATCGGTTTCGTTAAAGATAGGAAAGAAAAAAGTAACGAAGAAAACTTACACAATGAAACAGGGTGAGAAGAAGAAACTTAAAGTAACTGTATCGCCCAAAAAGGGAAAGAAAACCATTAAATTTACAACAAGCAATAAAAAAGCAGCTACGGTTAGTAAAGGTGGAACAATTACAGCAAAGAAGGCAGGAACAGCCAAAATCAAGGTAACAGTAAAAGCAGGCAAAACCAAAAAGACAACATGGATGAAGGTCAAGGTAACGAAACCTTCCAGTATGGATAAAAATACTTCAACAGAGCAACCGGAGACACCGAATCCGGTTGTGGACAGGAAAAGCATTGTTGTCTATTTTTCTTGTACCGACAACACAAAAACGATTGCGGAGTACATAAAGGATAGTACGGCATCGGATATTTACAGGATTGAACCATCTGTGCCATATACTTCTGCGGATTTGGATTATGGAAATGCTGACAGTCGTACCTCAAAAGAGCAGAATGATGCCACAGCAAGACCGGGCATAGCGGGTAATCTGCCAAGCCTTACGGATTACGAAATCGTGTATCTCGGTTATCCAATCTGGTGGGGAGAAGCACCAAAAATTATGTACACATTAGTGGAGAAGTATGACCTGTCTGGAAAAATCATTATTCCGTTCTGCACATCAGCAAGCAGTGGCATTGGAAACAGTGCAACAAATCTCCAAACAGTAACAAGGGGAAATGCCACATGGATTGCAGGACAAAGATTTGCAGGCAGCAGTTCAAAGTCAGAGATTCAGCAGTGGGTTCAGGGATTGGATTTATCAAAAACAACAAGTGCTACCGGTACAGTGGTAACACCAGCACCGGATAATTCCACACCAGCACCGTCTGTGACGGAATCACCAGATGTTACTCCGGAACCGGGTACATCTGAGCAGCCAGCAACCACAGAGCAGCCAAGTGTAACACCGACACCAGAACCAACAGAAACTCCAGATGTCCCTTCAGGTAAGAAAAGCATTGTTGTCTACTTTTCCTGCACCGACAATACAAAGACAATCGCTGAGTATGTAGCGGAAAGTACAGATGCGGATATTTACAGGATTGAGCCATCTGTACCATATACTTCTGCGGATTTGAATTATGGAAATGCTGACAGCCGTACATCAAAAGAGCAGAATGATGCAACAGCAAGACCGGAGATAACCGGAGAACTGCCAGCTCTTGACGGATACGAGAATGTCTATCTCGGTTATCCGATCTGGTGGGGACAGGCACCGAAAATACTGTATACCTTTGTTGAAAACTGTAATCTGTCGGGAAAGACAGTAATTCCATTCTGTACTTCTGCAAGCAGTGGTATCGGAACGAGTGCGACAAATGTTCAGGCGGCAGATACAAGTCAGGCAACATGGTTAACCGGAAGAAGGTTTTCGGGCAGCTCGCCAAAGTCAGATGTGGAGAGTTGGATTTCAGGACTTGGGTTACAGTAAAACTGGTATCTAATGTAGATGTGATATTAAATTTGGTTATGAGAGAGACAGGAGGAAAAGATTATGATGAAGAAAAAGAGTATATTATGGATGAATCTGTTGCTGCTATTAGCTTTGATTGCGGGACTGGCACTTCCGGCGGCAAATGTAAGTGCGGCAAGCAAGTCAAAGCAGAAAAAAGTGTTGGTTGTCTATTTTTCGGCAACGGGAACGACAAAGAGTGCTGCAAAGAAAGTGAAAAAGGCAACTGGTGGCACACTATATCAGATTAAAGCAGCCAAACCCTATACATCTGCTGATTTAAATTATGACAATGATGATTGCCGGGCCAATACAGAGCAACGGGATGGCAGTGTCATACCAAAAATCAAAGGAAAAGTGAAAAATATAAAAAAATATGACGTGATTTTT
>JAIDHZ010000270.1 GCA_029052995.1 Lachnospiraceae bacterium
TAATTGTACAACATACACTCGTCTCTCTCCCTGTCATAATAATAGATATTATCCGATAATAAATCAATTAATCCCACAGCACTGTCATTTGCCTCTCTTACCAAGGCCTCTAAAAATTCCGTCTCTGTCTCCGCATTTTCCGGGACCAGCATAACCTCATGCACACTGGAAGGTAAAATAAAAATATTAGATTCCTGTACCTTTGCAAAATTCTTGATTACATTATCATACAAAATACATGTCGCACCATTAATCCCTGTATCATTAGTCAGCACAAACATACTGACACCATTTTCACTATTTTCCATATGTTCAATCTCTGAAATCAAATCCTCTGGCAATGTTCCCGGCGCCTTATCCTTCAAATAGTCTGAAATCACTTTAGCAAGGGAATCCATCTTCCACGGAAACTCCCGCATCGTGTTAAACAAAGCCACCTGATAAAGCTCTGAAAATTCTACATTCCATGCCTCAAACTCCTGATTAGAAATAAGTGAAGTAGCAATACCTACGGGATCCTTTCCCACCATATATCTAAAGGTAATTGCAAGATCCATATACCTTTTATGGGGACAAGACTTTAACAGGGACTCATTTTTTTCGAAATTTACAAGCCTTAATACAATTCTGTCTTTTACCGACTCATAATCTGCCAAATCTGCCACTGTAATCATACCCTCTATCTTTGCCTGACTGTAACGGCAGACCAGTTCCTTTATAATCGTTGTTATTGGTCTGCCCATCTGATACTGGTCAAAATATGGATTCAAATAAAGATTAGGACTGCAATTCTCCTCCTGCTTTCTAATGGTAAGTCCATCTAACACAACTCCATTATTTTTTAGCACACGGTGTATCTCTACAACATAATCTTCTTCACGTTCTTCACTTTTATTCTCCCTGCTTTGGATATTCTGATACTCAGCTAAATACTTTGCAAGGTTTTCTTTAATATAATCTAAAAATTCCTGATAATTCATTTTATTCTCCTCGTTTCAAAATAAATATGTTTTTTGAATATAGAGAAAATCAGGCATAAAACAGCCTTCATGCTTTATCAAAATAAAATGAGAAAATAATACGAAATGTATCAAAGAAATACATAATAACACCAAATCCATTTATGTGTAAACCTATCATAACGGATTTGGCGTATTAGGTCAAGTTCTTTTATGGAATTCACAATTTCTACATATTTAGGAACGTTTTCAAAAATTCTACCAGCACCTTCATTTGCTTATCTGTACCAATAGAAATACGTAGATAGTTATCAATTCTTGGCTTGTCAAAGTAGCGTACATATATCTTTTCTTTTTTTGCTGCTTCAAATATATCTTTTGCAGCTACAAAAGGATGACTGGCAAATACAAAGTTTGAGTCTGATTTCACAAAATTAAAGCTAAGTCTTTTAAGCTCCTCCTGAAACCACTCTCTTGTTGCCACTACTTTAGCAACCGTCTCCTTAAAATAATCATCATCCTTTATACTTTCCACACCGAACAGAATTGTCTGACAATTCATTGTATAGGAATTAAAGCTATATTTTACATCATTTAACGCTTTAATCAAATCCTCATTTCCCATGGCGTATCCAATTCTCATTCCTGCCAAAGAACGGGACTTGGAAAATGTCCTGACCACCAAAAGGTTTTCATATTTATCAATCAGGGAAAGGGCTGATACACCACCAAAATCTATATATGCCTCATCTACAATTACTATGACATCTCTATTGTGTGCAATGATATCTTCCACTACATCAACTCCCAGCAATCTGCCGGTAGGTGCATTTGGATTCGGAAAAACCACACCACCATTTTTTTCATAATAATCTGATGCCACAATCTCAAAAGACTCATTCAGTGCTTTTGTCTGATATGGAATCCTGAACAAATCTGCCCATACATCATAAAAACTATAAGTAATATCAGGAAAGTAAACCGGCATACCGCTATTAAAAAAGGTTAAAAATGACATGGCAAGCACATCATCGGAACCCACTCCTACAAATACCTGATTATCTCCCAATCCGTGATAGCTTGCAATTGCGTGTACTAAATCCTTTGCTTCAGGGTCTGGATAAAGCCTAAGTTCATCTAAATTCTGTTTCACCTCTAGTAACCTCGGTGATGGAGGATACGGATTCTCGTTTGTATTTAACTTAATTACATCTGTTTCCTTGGGCTGTTCGCCCGGCGTATAGGGTACAACCCTGCGAATATTATTCTGCCATGCTTTCATTTGCTGTCACCTCGCTTTTACTGCATAAATTTCCATATTTTTGAATTACACATTATTAATCCGCACCCTCATTCATTTTTGCAAGCTTTGCTGCCTGATCGGCAGCTGTCAGGCTGTCAATAATCTCGTCTAAATCACCATTCATCACCTGATCCAGCCGGTGGAGAGTCAGTTTGATACGGTGGTCTGTTACACGCCCCTGTGGAAAATTATAGGTACGAATCTTTTCGGAACGGTCACCTGTTCCCACCTGGCTTCTTCTAAGCTCTGCCTCCTCATCATGTGCTTTTTGTAATTCTAAATCATAAAGCTTTGCACGAAGTACCTTTAACGCTTTATCCTTATTTTTAAGCTGCGATTTTTCATCCTGGCAGGAAATCACAATTCCTGTCGGAATATGGGTAAGGCGCACCGCCGAATCTGTTGTATTGACACACTGCCCACCATTACCGGAGGCCCTGAATACGTCGAATTTACAATCATTCATATCCAGTTCAAAATCCACCTCTTCAGCCTCAGGCATAATTGCAACAGTCATTGTTGAGGTATGAATTCGTCCACCTGATTCCGTTTCCGGCACACGCTGTACACGATGTACTCCGCTTTCATACTTAAGCCTTGAAAACGCACCTTTACCGTTAATCATAAAGGAACACTCTTTAAACCCACCAATTCCATTTTCATTTAAGCTAATCAGCTCTGTTTTCCAATGCATCTTATCCGCATACTTTTGATACATACGGAAAACCTCTGCAGCAAATAAAGCAGATTCATCTCCACCGGCACCGGCACGAAGCTCTACCACTACATTTTTTTCATCATTCGGATCCTTTGGAAGCAGTAAAATCTTAAGCTCCTGTTCAATATTTTCTACCGCCGTTTTGGAGTCATTTAACTCCTCCTTTGCAAGCTCCCTTAACTCCTCGTCCTTTTCCTCTTCTAACATCAACAGACTGTCTTCAATAGCCTGTTTTGCCGCTAAATACTCCCTGTATTTCTCTGCAATCGGCAAAAGCTCACTCTGCTCCTTCATCAGCTGTGTATAACGTTCCTGATCATTTAATACATCCGGCTCACTTAACATTTCCAAAACCGCTTCATAGCGGGCTAATATATCTTCTAATTTATCAAACATATCTCTTTCCTCTCTTTAATTTCTGCGGGCAATGATTTGTACTAAATAATTAAAACATCGCTATAAATGCCCAAATACAATGCGATCCAACCCTGCATAGTCTTTTTTTAGCTGAATTTCCTGAAATCCTGCCTGTTCCATAAGGGAAACCACGGAGACTCCCTGATTATATCCAATCTCAACCATCAGATATCCTCCGGCATTAAGATAACCAGATGCCTCCTTGATAATCCGTCTGTAAAAGTCCAGGCCATCTTCTCCACCATCTAAGGCTTTAATAGGTTCATACTCCCTTACCTCCGGCATTAATGTTCCTATAATATTATGCTCAATATATGGCGGATTACTGACAATCATATGAAACCTCCGGTCTGCCAGGGGAGCAAACAAATCCCCACAAAAAACACTTGCATCGATAGCATATTTCTGAAGATTTTTCTCTGTTACCTCAATGGCTTTTTTCGAAAAATCCGACAGGAAAAGAGCAATTTTCTCATGGTAAAGCTTAAGAGATATTCCAATACATCCTGAACCGCAGCACAAATCTAAAACAGATATCTTTTCTTTGTGATTATCATTTTTCGATAAAAGACTTTTTAAAATCTCATCGGCATGCTCCACTAAAACTTCAGTATCGCTGCGCGGTATTAATACATTCTCATTTACGATAAAAGTATAATCCATAAAATGTGCTGTACCAATCAGATACTGCAGAGGATAGTGCTCAAGCCGCCTTCCAATTAATTCTTTATATCTGACTGCCTGCTCATCCGGCACATGTTCGTCACCATGCGTTAACATATATATATATTGGCATCCCAATACTTCCTCTAATAATACTTTTCGTTCATATTGGGCATATTCATTTCCGCTTTGTTCCAGCTGTGCCTTTCCATATGCCAGCAGCTCCTTAATCGTCGCCATCTCTCAGTCTTCCTCATCTAAATCTTCTATCTCAGCTTCTGCCTCTTCATTAACTCCGATTCCCTGTGCCTCATTCACTGCATCCACATATTCTTTTCCATAAATAACAGCTTCCACAGAAACAATTGCAACCTGAATCATTTCTTCATCCGGTTCCTTTGTAGTCAGATTCTGTACCCACATTCCCGGCTTACTCAAAATATTAAAAAATGCGCTGTCACTTCTACCTGCTAAACGAATAAATTCATAGGAAATGCCTGCAATTACAGGAATCAAAAGAAGCCTTAACAAAAAACGCAGCCACATCTGTTCTGCTGTGATAAACATAAATACCAAAATACTTATAATCATAACAATAAACATAAAACTGGTTCCACAACGTTTGTGATAACGACTGTGTAATGCAACATTTCCAGGAGTCAATTCATCACCTGACTCATAGCAGTTAATTGTCTTGTGCTCTGCACCATGGTACATAAATGTCCGCTTAATATCCTCCATCCGTGAGATCAGTAAAACATAAACAATAAAAATAATAAGCCGTATAATACCCTCAAACAATGCCAAAAGATAATGGTTCTTCACCCATTTTGATAAAAATTCCGCAATTCCTGCAGGCAGTAACATAAACAGCGCAACTGCTAAAACCACTGAAATTAAAATGGTAAACCCAATCTCTATATCCTCCACCTTTTCTTTAAACAGCTCTTTAAATAACTTATCTGCTTTCGTCTCTTCTTCATCCTCTTCATAAAATGTTGAAGAATAGCTTAATGTCTTCATTCCAACTACTAAAGACTCTGCAAAATTTATAATACCTCTTATAAATGGTATTTTAGCGAAGCTGTGGCGTTCGCCAAATCCTTCGCGCTTTTCTAAAGATACCTCTATCTTATTATCCGGACGGCGGACGGCAACTGAACATAATCCCTTTCCCCTCATCATTACACCCTCCATAACAGCCTGACCGCCAAGTGTTCCTTTTGGTAATCTTTCTTCCATATCTCATTTCTCCATTCTGATATAACGCAAAAAGGTTGAGATTAAACATTAATCTCAACCTGGAAATACTACTAGTTAGCCTGTACACCGTATTTACGGTTAAACTTATCAATACGTCCACGAGCCTGAGCAGCTTTTTGCTGACCTGTATAGAACGAATGACATTTTGAACAAATCTCTACGTGAATCTCTTCCTTAGTTGAGCCTGTTACAAACTCATTACCACAGTTACAAACTACCTTTGCCTGATAATACTCTGGATGAATTCCTTCTCTCATAATAATATCTCCTCTTTACTTATATTGACAGATTCCAACCCGTCTAAACAACTTCTACAGTTTATCATAAGATTGCAGTAATTGCAAGCGTTTTTTGCAGTTCCTCTTCTTCTATCTCCTCTGCACAGAGCGTTTCATCATTTCGAGGAATTCCCTGTTGTCCTTGGTACGAACAAAGGTTTTTAATATGTTTTCAATACTTTCATCTGCCCTATTGCCATTGAATTCTTTACGCATCGCTTCCACAACAGACTGCTCAAGTGTTGTCATCAAAAGATCATCTCTTCTTGTACCGGACTTGGCAATGTCAATTGCAGGAAATATTCTTTTCTCGGATAATCTGCGGTCCAATACAAGCTCCATATTACCTGTTCCCTTAAATTCCTCAAATACAACATCATCCATCTTGGAACCAGTCTCAACAAGTGCTGTTGCGAGAACTGTCAAAGAACCGCCTTCTCTCATATTACGGGCTGCGCCAAAAAATTTCTTTGGCATATGGAGTGCAGCAGGATCAAGACCTCCTGTTAAAGTTCTGCCGCTTGGTGGAACTGTCAGATTGTACGCTCTTGCAAGTCTTGTAATAGAGTCCAGCAAAATAACAACATCTTCTTTATGTTCAACTAATCGTTTTGCACGCTCCAATACCATCTCCGATACACGTTTATGATGCTCCGGCAATTCATCAAATGTAGAATAAATCACTTCTACATTTGGTCCCTCAATGGTTTCCCGAATATCGGTCACTTCTTCCGGACGCTCATCTATCAACAGTACAATTAAATGCATGTTCCTGTAAGTACGGCTGATACTGACTGCAATTTGTTTTAATAATGTTGTCTTACCTGCCTTTGGAGGAGCCACAATCATACCACGCTGCCCCTTGCCAATAGGTGCCAGCAAATCCATAATCCTCATGGATACCCCTTTTGAATGTTCATTCTCCAGCTTAATCCGCTCATCAGGAAAAACAGGAGTCAAATCTTCAAAACTGGTTCTTTTCATAGCTTCATCAAGAGGATACCCATTTACTGTCTTTATATAAAGTAATGCTGCAAATTTTTCTTTTTCTGTTTTAATTTTTGTGTTTCCGACAATAATATCCCCTGTCTTTAAATTATAGCGTTTGATCTGCATCGGAGCCACATAGATATCATTTTCACCCGGAAGATAGTTTTCACACCTTATAAATCCGAAACCGTCTCCCATAACCTCTAAAATGCCATTTGCTTCTTTTCCACTATCCAAACTATAATCTATTGAATCTGATTTTGTATTGTCCCTGTTAACAGCTGCGGGTTTCTCTGCCTTTTCCGGTTTTTCTTTTTTTGCAGGTTTACCTGATGATTCTTCTGTATTTTTTACGGGCTTCTTTGCTTCCCCCTTTGCAGCCTGCTGCTGACCCTTTACCTTAGCCAAAAAATCAGCCAGTTCTCCCTTTTTCATTCCTGTAACGCCCTTTATCCCAAGTTCCTTTGCAATCGCACGCAACTCCTGAAGCGTCTTTTCCTCATAGTTCATAAAAAACTCCTTTCCATTTTCCTATTAATTCTATGCCACTATTCTTCTCTTTCCTAAACAGGGATAAACCTTGAACCAAGATATAGACTTTTTAATCAAATAAATTATAACATACTTTTCCAAATTGTAAACCCTAAAAAAATAAAGAATCATCTTGCACATCCCTGTTGTAAATGTTAAGATAATTTTTAATGTGATTTTTATTTAATTATATTATAAATTTTGATAGAAGGTGGAATAATCAATGGACGTATACGAGAAATCATTAATATTACATGAAAAATGGGCTGGTAAATTAAGCACAGAACCAAAGTGTGAGGTCAAATCAAGAGAAGATTTATCCCTCGCCTATACCCCCGGTGTTGCAGAGCCCTGCCGGCGTATTGCCAAAAATCCGGATGATGTTTACAAGTATACCCAAAAAGGTAATACTGTTGCTGTTATATCCGATGGCAGCGCTGTATTAGGGCTTGGCAATATTGGCGCTGCTGCCGCCATGCCTGTTATGGAGGGAAAAGCTGTGCTATTCAAATCCTTCGGCAATGTCAATGCTGTTCCAATCTGTTTAGATACACAGGATACAGATGAGATTGTAGACACTGTCATCCGTATTGCACCGGCTTTTGGAGGCATCAATCTCGAGGATATCTCTGCACCTCGATGCTTTGAAATTGAACGCCGTTTAAACGAGGCATTAGATATTCCCGTGTTCCATGATGACCAACACGGAACAGCTATAGTGGTTCTTTCCGGTATCATAAACGGACTCCGCATTACAGGTAAAAGGAAGGAAGATTGTAAGGTAGTTGTAAACGGTGCCGGTTCTGCCGGTATTGCCATTACTAAGCTTCTTTTAACTTACGGTTTTAAGGATGTTACCATGTGTGACCGCAATGGTATTTTACATAAAGGTTATAATGGACTTAACTGGATGCAGGAAGAAATGATAAAAGTAACCAATTTATCCGGTAAAACCGGCAGTCTGGCTGATGCACTAGCAGGAGCTGACATTTTTATCGGTGTATCTGCACCGGATATTGTAAGTGCTGATATGGTATCCTCCATGAATAAGGACGCTATTTTATTTGCTATGGCTAATCCAACTCCTGAAATTATGCCGGATGTAGCAAAAGCTGCCGGAGCGAGAATTGTAGGTACCGGACGTTCCGATTTTCCAAACCAGGTCAATAATGTAGTAGCATTTCCCGGTATATTTAAGGGCGCACTAGAAGGCCGCGCCTCCATAATTACGGAAGACATGAAATTAGCCGCTGCAAATGCCATTGCAGATCTTGTATCGGATGAAGAATTAAATGATGATTTTATTATGCCAGAAGCATTCGATCCCAGGGTTGCCGATGCAGTCAGCAAAGCTGTCAAAGCACATATTAATAAAAGATAATACACATTTTTACCGTTTTCTCCAATGCAACATAACAACAATTTAAAACAGAACGGAGCTGCCCATGACAAGCGAAGCTATATTACTTTACAAATTAATGATCCTGTATATGTTAAACCGGGTGGATTTCCCCTTAACCGGAGCGCAGATTTCACAGTTTATCTTAGACAGGGGATACACGAATTATTTTACTTTACAGCTTTCATTAAATGAATTGATTGAAAATGATTTCATTAAACCCACTTTAGAGCGCAACCACTCTCTTTATGAAATTACAGAACAGGGAAAGGAAGCTGTTGAACTGTTTGAATTTAAAGTATCTGATTCTATCAAAATTGATATTTTAGATTACCTGAAGGAGCAAAAAATCGAACTGCGCAACGAGTCTGCAATATCAGCAGACTACTACCCATTAAACAATGAGTACGTTACGCAGTTAAGCATAAAAGAACGAAACCAGACTCTGCTGGAAATTAAATTAATGGTTCCAACTAAGGAACAGGCTATCCATATCTGTGATTCCTGGCAGGATAAGAGCGAAGAAATCTATACTTATTTAATCACTCAGGTATGGCCTGATTAACCACTGTTTCAATATAATCAAGAATTTCATCCCTGCCCTGCTTTGTCTGGGCAGAAAAAGGGAAAATTAAATCTCCCGACTGTACAGACAGCTTTGTACGTATGATTTTCAAGTTCTTCTGGAGTTGGGAACGCTTGATTTTATCAAGCTTTGTGGCTATGATAACCGGCTTAAAACCATTTTTGCAAATCCAGTCATACATCATTTTATCGTTGTCAGACGGTTCATGCCTTATATCAATCAACAGGAAAATGATCTTTAACTGTTTAGAAGTGTGCAGATAATTTTCAATCATCTTTCCCCACTTTTCCCGTTCTCTTTGTGATACCTTTGCATATCCGTATCCCGGCAAATCAACAAAATAAAAATCCCCGTTAACCTTATAAAAATTTATAGTCTGTGTCTTTCCAGGCTGGGATGAAGTTCTTGCCAAGGCCTTACGATTTAACAAACCATTAATAAGAGAAGATTTTCCAACATTGGATTTACCAGAAAATGCAATCTCCACTCCCTGATTTTCCGGAAGCTTACTGGTAATTCCACACACGGTCTCTAATTCTGCATTTTTAACTATCATCTTCTGCTCCTCTTTACTGTTTTTGTTTTAGCATAAAGGATCTTTTTACAATTCCCTGTGACAGCACTTCACTCATATCAGATACAAAAGTAATTTCCATGCCCTCAGTAATCTCTGGCTCCAGTTCATCCACATTTTTCCTGTTTTCCAATGGAACAAGTACTTTATTCATACCTGCATTTTTAGCTGCTAATAATTTCTCCTTTAATCCGCCAATTGGCAAAACCTGCCCCTTTAAAGTAACTTCTCCTGTCATTGCAATGTTCCCACGTACCGGGCGATTCATAAGGGCAGAATAAATAGCCAGTGACATGGTAATACCCGCAGAAGGACCGTCCTTTGGCGTTGCCCCCTCCGGTACATGCACATGTATAATATGCTTTTCAAAATATCCTTCCGGAAGCTTTTTGATTTCCGGCAATGTCCTTACATAAGATAAAGCAATCTGGGCAGATTCTTTCATAACATCTCCCAAATTTCCTGTAAGCGTCAATCCACCTTTTCCATCTAAAATATTAACCTCAACCTTCAGAGTATCGCCGCCAACCTTGGTCCATGCAAGTCCATTTACGATACCAATCCGGTCTGCCAATTCTTTAGTATCATCACTGTATCTCTCTGTACCCAGCATAGTGACAAGACGCTTTGGATTCACGGTAACAGACTTAAATTCACCCGTTACAATCCCTCTTGCAGTTTTTTGCATTAATATGCTAAGTGTTCGTTCCAATGTTCTGACGCCTGCTTCTCTTGTATAACAACGAATTAATTTATAGACTGCTTCATCCGTAATCTTAAACTGACGTTTTGTAAGCCCATTTTTCTTTAATTGTTTTTCCATTAAATACAGCTTGGCAATATGGTATTTTTCATTTTCGGTATAACTGTTTACCTCAATCATTTCCATACGATCCCTGAGCGGTTCCGGAATATCAGATGCATCATTAGCTGTTGCAATAAATAATACATTGGACAAATCCACCGGAACTTCAAAATAGTGATCCGTAAAATGTATATTCTGCTCACCATCTAACACCTCAAGCAGTGCTGACGATACATCCCCTTTATAATCATTGCTTGTTTTATCAATTTCGTCCAATAGCAATAAAGGATTGTTTACCCCGGTTTTTGTAATTGCTGTCATTATACGACCAGGCATGGCACCAATGTAGGTTTTACGATGCCCTCGGATTTCAGCCTCATCTCTTACTCCGCCTAATGCTATTCGTCCATACTTTTTATTCAACGCTGCCGCAACTGATTTTGCAATTGAGGTTTTCCCGGTTCCTGGAGGGCCTACAAGACAGAGAATAGGCGCGTCTCTTCTGCCGCTCAAAATACGTACAGCCAGATAATCCACAATTCTTTCCTTAATTTTGACAAGCCCATAATGATCCTTGTCTAACTTTTTGATTGCCTGTTTAAGATCATCATTATCCGTGCCCTCTAGACACCATGGATATTCTAATAATGTTTCAATATAATTCCGTAAAACTGCACTTTCTGAGGAAGAATAGGATAAGCTGCAAAAACGCTTAATCTCCTTTTCAAGCTTTTTCCGTACTTCCGATGGTGGATTTACTTCATCTAAACGTCTTCTGTAATTATCCCCTTCATCATCTGTGTTTTCTTCACCAAGCTCTTCCTTAATGACTTTCATCTGCTCCCGCAATACATATTCTCTTTGGTTCTCATTTACACAATCCTTTAATTTATCACCAATCTCAGCACGAATATCAGAAATTGAAATTTCATTTAGTAATATCTTTAACAAAAGCTCTGCACGAGCCTTAAGATTTTCCTCCTCCAATACCTGTTGCTTGTAGGAAAACGACACTCCAACAGCTTCTGTCGTTAAGTCTATCAGCAGTTCCATATTATCTATCCTGTTAAGTGCTGCTATAGTCACTTTATTATAAAGTACTTTTCTTTCCTCACATTCCTTTATAACGTTTTTCAAAGAACGTATATAAGCTTCCTGCTCGGTATCAGAAAGTGTATCTGACAATGTAGTATCCCTTGAAATATCAGCCTGAAAATATCCATCATCAAATACAAACTGCTCTAATCTTGCTCTGCCGATGCCCATAAGCATTACACGCATCACACCTTTAGGAAGCTTCAAAATCTGTTTCACCTGCACAATTGTGCCAATGGAAAAAAGCTGTTCTTTATTTATATCATTGCCAACCCGTTCCGACTTTGCTGCAATGACTAACATCTCAATTCCCTTTTCCATCGTCTCATTTACCGCTTTAATTGATACATCTTTTTGTATATCAAAATGAACACTCGTTCCCGGCATGATTGCCATATCATGTAAAATCATCATAGGAACATGTTCCTTTTGTATCTCTAAAGACAACTCTTCAGTTACACCTAATGATTTTTCTGTGCTCATATTTATGCAATCTCTCCGTTATTTTTCTTTGTATGACGTTTTGCAAAAGACTTTCTGGAACGCGGCGAATCTGTAAAAATAATCTCAGGCTCCCCAGTTCCTTCCACAGCATCTTTTGTAATGATACATCTTGCAATCTCTTCATTTGAAGGTACTTCATACATTAAATCCATTACCACTTTTTCAATGATAGAACGAAGACCTCTTGCACCAGTCTTTCTATCCATCGTTTCTTTTGCAATGGCACGTAATGCTTCTGCCTCAAATTCAAGTTCTACGCCATCTAACTCAAATAACTTCTTATACTGTTTGCAAATTGCACTCTTTGGTTTTGTCAAAATCTGCATTAATGCTTCTTCATCCAGTAAATCAAGTGTAACGGCTACAGGTACACGTCCAATAAACTCGGGAATCAGCCCATACTTGACAAAGTCCGTCGGAGTCACTTTCTTTAATAATTCACCAATATTCTCATCGGTCCTCTCTGATAATTCGCCACCAAACCCAATTGACTTTTTACCAATCCTTTTCTCGATTATCTTCTCTAATCCATCAAATGCACCGCCACAAATAAATAAAATATTGCTTGTATCAATCTGTATAAATTCCTGATGTGGATGCTTTCTTCCACCCTGTGGTGGAACAGACGCAACAGTACCTTCAATAATCTTAAGTAGTGCCTGCTGTACGCCTTCACCGGAAACATCCCTTGTAATAGATACATTTTCTGATTTCTTTGTAATCTTGTCTATCTCATCAATATAGATAATACCATGCTGTGCTCTTTCTATGTCATAATCGGCAGCCTGAATAATCTTTAGCAGAATATTCTCTACATCTTCACCTACATAACCCGCCTCAGTCAGCGCTGTCGCATCAGCAATTGCAAATGGTACATTTAATAGCCTTGCCAATGTCTGTGCAAGATATGTCTTACCTGAACCTGTAGGTCCTACCATAATAATATTACTTTTTTGCAATTCCACATCAAAATCCTTGTCAGAAAGAATCCTCTTATAATGATTATATACAGCTACCGACAGTACCTTTTTTGCATCTTCCTGACCAATGACATACTGATCCAAAAATTCCTTAATCTCTTTTGGCTTTAATAAATTAATATCAGAAGACTCTTCATAATCTTCTAATTCATCTTCTATGATTTCGGAACATACCTCGATACATTCATCACAAATGTACACATTCTGTCCTGCAATCAGCTTACGCACCTGATCCTGCGTCTTATTGCAAAACGAACAGCGTAATGGTTTTCTATCGTCCATACGACCTGCCATGGCTACACCTCATTCTCTCTTTATTCTTATGGCTTCAACTTCAAACGCAACTATTTTGCTTCTTCCCTATTTGTAATAACAGAATCAATCAAGCCATATTCAAGCGCTTCCTGTGCAGAAAGCCAGTTATCACGGTCTGTATCTCTTTCCAAATCCTCAACCGGTCTTCCACATTCCCTTGCTAATATCTCGTTAATTTTTCTCTTCGTTCCCAAAATATGCTGGGTTGTAATCTCCATATCACTTGCCTGGCTACCACTTGGCATACCACCCATGGGCTGATGAATCATCACCTCTGCATTCGGCAATGCCATACGTTTGCCCGGAGTACCACCTGCTAACAAAAATGCACCCATGCTTGCTGCCATTCCACAGCAGATTGTTGATACATCACACTTAATATAATTCATTGTATCATAAATTCCAAATCCAGCAGATACAGAACCACCCGGACTGTTAATATAAAGCTGAATATCCTTAGAAGGATCCTCTGACTCCAAAAATAAAAGCTGTGCAATGACAAGGCTTGCTGTCGTATCATTCACCTCTTCTCCTAAGAAAATGATTCTGTCCTTTAATAATCTAGAATAGATGTCATAGGAACGCTCACCACGACTGGTCTGCTCTACGACATAAGGTACTAAACTCATACTAAAACCTCCTTAAAACTCCTATTTTTCAATTGCCGCATCACATACCAAATCAACTGCCTTTTGAACAGCAATATCTAATTTGATTGCATCTTTTTCTGCATCATTAACCATATCCTTTAACTGTTCCGAATCCATCTGATATGCTTCTGCCATCTTATTCAATTCTTCTGTAAACTCTTCATCAGATACCTGAATATCCTCAGTCTTAGCAATTGCCTCTAATACCAGACGAGACTTAATTCTTCTCTCTGCCTCAGGAGCAGCATTCTCTAAAAACTTTTCTTTTGTCATTCCAGTAAACTGGAAGTACTGCTCAACAGAAAGTCCCTGGTAACTGATTCGCTGAGCAAACTCCTGCAGCATCTGCTCTTTCTGTGTCTCAATCATCGGGTCAGGAATCTCCATGGCAGAGTTTTCGATAATCTTATCGATTACCTTCCCCTCTTTTTCATACTTAGCTTCCTTTTCCTTCTTCGCTCTAAGTGTTGCCTTAAGATCCTCCTTGTATTCATCCAATGTGTCAAATTCTGATACATCCTCCGCAAAGTCATCATCCAGCTCCGGAAGTTCAGTTTCCTTAATACCATTTAGCTTACACTTAAATACGGCATCCTTACCTGCCAAACCAGCTTCGTATTCTTCCGGGAATGTAACATTGACATCAAATTCCTCACCGATATTTTTTCCAACAACCTGTTCTTCAAAAGTATCAACAAAAGAATGGGAGCCTAATGTCAACTGATAATTTTCTCCCTTGCCGCCTTCAAATGCCACGCCATCTACAAATCCCTCGAAGTCAATATTAACTTCATCATCCATTCTTGCAGGTCTGTCTTCAACCGGAACAGCACGGGAATTCTGCTTTTGAACATTCAATAATTCTTCCTGTACATCCTCATCTGTTACCTCTATATCAATCTTATCTACTTCAATTCCTTTGTAGTCACCCAATGTTACCTCGGGTTTAACAGCAACCGTCGCAGAATAAATGAAATCTTTACCTTTTTCCATCTGAACAATCTCAATTTCAGGGCGTGATACAACATCTAATCCACACTCGTCAAGCGCATCAGGATAAGAGTTTTCCATACATGAATTAGCAGCATCTTCGTAAAACATCTCTGGACCATAGACCTTCTCCAAATATACCTGTGGCACCTTTCCCTTACGGAATCCCGGAACTGTAATCTTGCCTCTTTGTTTGTTGTAAGAATCCCTCACTCCCTCAACAAAATCGGCAGCTGGTACAGTAATCGTAAGCTTTGCCATATTCTTTTCCAAATTTTCCACTGTTAAACTCATTCTTAACAATTCCTCCTTAAAATATATATTCATTTTAATCTTTTGCACCAATCAGCCCATTATAGCATGCGGTATGTAGAAATGTCTAGTATTTTCATGTGTTTTTTAGATATTTTTCAGACAAAGAAAACCCCTGATACACTTCCCATAGGGGAAATGTGACAGGGGCTTTCAATTCGTCAGTTTAGTAAAATTTAACCGGATACTGATTACTTACCAGCCATCTGGTTCATCTGGGCTTCAACTAACTTCTTTGTCATCTGACCACCAACAGAACCATTCTCTCTTGATGTCAAGTCACCATTGTAACCATCTTTTAATGATACACCAACCTCTGATGCACACTCCATTTTGAATCTGTTCATTGCGTCAGACTTCTTGCTTGCATTGTTATTGCTTGCCATAACAAATCCCTCCAAATAGTATATATTTAAGACACTCTCATGTCTTGATTATAGTATTTGCAGGGATCTGCTTTTTATAAAGGAAATTATTGTTAAATCATTATAACTGTTTTATTTTCTTTCGCAATACGAAAAATCCTGCAAAAGATATCATTATAACACCAGCCATTGCCGTAACAGGTGACGCATCACCGGTCTTTGCTGAACCGGAACTTTTGAGAGTGCCGACTGAACTTCTTGCAGTTCCGCCTGCCCTTGTTGAAGTATCTGGCTCAATTGGTCTGTCAATACCCGGCTCTATGCCATCATCCTCTGTTGTCGGCTTTTGTGTTATGGGCTTCTCTGTTGTCGGCTTTTGTATTACTGGCCTCTCTGTTGAAGGCTTCTCTGTTACGGGTTTCTCTGTTGAAGGCTTCTCCGTTGACGGCTTCTCTGTTGAAGGCTTTTCCGTAATTCCAGAAGAGGCATCATACAGAACATGTCTCTTATACACAACTCAGAGCCCACGAGAACCAGCCTAATA
>JAIDHZ010000271.1 GCA_029052995.1 Lachnospiraceae bacterium
GCCACAATCAGCACCGGCATTATCATGGTTTTGAATACATACATCCCCACTTCGTCAATCCCCCGTACATATACATATATTGAAATTCCAAATGCAATTACAATTTTAATCAGATTTTCAATCCATATCATAAAATAAATATCCAGAGACGATACACCATTTATATACATAATGCCAAACTCACTATGTCTGCTGTAAATGTCGGAAAAGTTAGCAGAAGCAAACGCTAATATTGCAATCAACACAACAAATATTATCAGATTACCTACCGAACGGAAAAGCTCCTTATTTTCATTTTGTTCCTGCCAAATCAGTTCATCTACTGTATTCGCATAGTATAAAATACCATTCTGCTCAGCAATTTCCTTTACTTTATTTTTAACATATATGCTCTCTTCTTCTAATTCGCTTTTTATATAAAATGAATTAAAAGTATTTGTATAAAAATCTGTACTTGCATTAAAAAAACTGGTATCCATTTCTGCGATAATATATTCATCCAAAGACACAACCGCCTCATTTGTATGAAACAATAAATCCGGAAGCCATCTGTGGTTAGGTTCAAGAATACCTACAACCTGAATTTCACTGCCAGTATTCACATTTTTCAAAATGGTTCCTACGGAGTATTTATCGGTCAAAGAGGCTCCAACACAGGCTCTCACAACCGGCCTTTCCGCAGCTGATATAACATTTCCAAAATTAAGCGGCACTCTGCACATGTCTGCCAACGACGGATCAATATACAGTACTCTTACTCTTTCTTCCCTCTCTGTAGTATCATCCTGAAGATTTGTAGTTACAAACATAAATTTCCCATATTGATTCCCAAAAGCCTCTTGCAGCTCCTTGTCAAATGTCTCTACCTTTTTACAATAGTCCATATTAGCGGAATCCATCAACACATTGATATTCAGATATTCCGTATTTCTTATTGTATTTTTAACTGCATATATATAATAATAGGATTCACCGGCAAGTGTTAAAACCATTGCCAGCAAATACATTGTCACCACGGAAATTATCATTGTAAGAATAAAATTCAATTTTCTCCTGTACATATAATCCAATACATTTTTTAAAATAAAACGAATGTGCATCCCTATCCCCCCAGACCTTTACACGGTGTATATTGTGACACATTGTGAATGGGCACTAACACAATCAGCCATGCACTAATAAAAATAAAGATTACACTATACAACAACTTATGCAGTGAAAAACCGACTCCGGCAGTCCGTCCGCCTAAGGATACCATCACAATCTGAATAATCCAGATCATGGAAACCGCTAAAAATGCAATCAGCAGCATTTCCCGGTAAAGAATCAAAAACAGCTTCCAATTGGAATATCCCCACAGCTTTCGTATTACAATTTCCTGTTTTCTCCGAATAATCCAAAATTCAGAAATAACCACACAATTAATTATGGAAAACACGCAAATTAACCAGTAGAATTTTTCATCCTCGTTATCACTGCCAACCTCTATATATGCAGAAGCATCTTTTTCAAAATACACATTACATTCCGGGCTGAGCTTTTCATATAACTGTGTAATGTTTTGATTGATGTCTGATGCATTTGTCCCATATTGAAATGAAAATATATCCTGTCTGCTAATATATGTATCTAAAGTGTCCGCATTTAATTGGAACATCAGTTTTCCATCCAATATATTCGAATCCTCACTGCCAATTACACCAATCACCTCATATTCCCTTTCATCAATGCAAATATATCTCTTTTCATCATTTTGCTTCGTAAAACAATCCTTTGTTAAACCTTTTCCAATTATTACCTGCATTTTATCAGATTCAAAATTATTATTTCCATAGAGAAACGGATACGGCAATTTTTCATCCTGTTTTAACAAAATCTCTGCCAAATGATATTCCCCTTCCCGGTCTATTTTTACTAACAGGTTATCCATGAATATGTTTCCTTTCATCTCTTTAATCTGATTCAGTAACTTATCCGCATCATGAATTTCCGCAACCTGTATGCTGTATGAATTTTTATATCGGAAATCATTTGCCTCTGCCAGTGCATTTTGGACACTTTGATATAAATCTGCTCCGTTTAAAAATGCAAAAAATGAAACTGCAATTCCCAACAGTAACAGCCATGATGAGCAATGCCGCATTGTCCTTCTCATGTTGTTCTCCTTTCTGCACTAAAAATCAAACTTTAACCTTGTATACAATAAATTGAAACACAAGGTTAAAGTTATAAATATGTTTAATCCTTCAAACTAAGACCGGTAGATTTTAGTGGTACCCTGCTTGAATTTTGTATATTGTGTGTACTTCATGACTTAATAATATTTATATATCACATACAATCTTAATTTTACGACTGTAATTATATTAGCACATTATTTAATAGCATGAACATTTGCAAGGTAAGTGGTCAATATTTGCAGGTAAAAGGTTTATTCCAACCGCTCGCCATCGATTTCCGACCGTTCGCCACATTCTTTGCTTATATTTCATAATCTATGCTATACTGTCCTTAATAGCAGAAAGGATGAAGTATTATGAAAGCCCCCGGGGAAATCACTGCCTATGCTCTTGTAAAAGACAATCAAATCCCTAAAGATCAATTTCACATTTACGCTTACATATTTGATTATATATTTGAATTTATTATTTATATTGTAATCATTTTAACAATTGGTCTTTTTTCCAGACGTATAAATATCACCCTATGCTACCTATTAGTTACAATACCTTTACGGCTCTTCGCAGGAGGTTTTCATGCCAATACAAAATTAGGATGTACCATTCTTTCTTACGGCTTATTCCTTACCATTCTTATTTTTGCCCCAAAATTAGAATCAAAGTTTCATTTCCTCTGGATATTCTTTTATCTTCTATGCTGGATTCTAATTTTATCTATAGGACTGGTAGATTCGAAAAACAAACGTTTATCTCCCTCCCAAAAAAATGTTCTGCATCATAGATGTGTTCTAACTTTTATTTTAATGACTGTAGTTATGCTATGTTTATGGTATAACAAACAGAATCTATACTATTCGACCATAAGTATGTGTGTTATACTAGACACAATAGGCTTGTTATTAGGAGCATGGAAAAACAGGAGGTTATTATGACTTTACGAATTGGCATCTGTGATGACGCTATAAATGATATGAAAATTCTACAAAAACATATAGAAACTTATCAAATCGCTTATGATATTAACCTTGAGGTAGAGAGTTTTTCCAGTGGCGAAGAACTTATAAGAGGTCACATAAACCATCCTTATCAGGTCATTTTATTGGATATCGAAATGCCTGCACAAAGTGGCATGGACATCGCCCGCCGCCTGCGAAACCAAGGAGATGAAAATGTCTTTATTGTTTTTGTCACCTCTTATCCGCAATATATGAAAGATAGTTTTGAGGTGCAGCCCTTTCAGTTTTTGACAAAGCCAATAGACTTTCCGATGCTGGAAAAACTGATTTCAGATATTATCAAGCGCTATCAACACTCCCACACTACCAAAATATTAATTGACGAAGATGGTGAGGAACATCTGATTCATATAAGCGATATTTTGTATATGCAGGCTGTAAAGGATAAAAGACCTATTTTAAAATATGTTTTTTCAGACACAGCCCTCATTGCACAGGGAACGATACAAAAATGGGAAGAGGCCCTCTCAGACTACGGATTTATCTCCCCCTGCCGCGGATATCTGGTCAATGTCCGGCATATCCGTTCCTTTAATCAAACACGCCTTCTTTTGACTAATAGCATAGAAATCCCCATCAGTCGGAGACGGGCAAAACTTGTGAAACAGGCGTATGCCAATCGGATTATACATGTCATGAATTGAGAAAGGAACTTAAGCATGCTGACATTTTTATATAACGCATCATTTGTATTTGATAGCATATTATTATATTTGTATTACCAGACTTTGTTTGGAAAACGCAGAGTAAATATTCCTGCCCCGTTTTTTGTCTTCAGTTTTGTATTTGCAGAGCTTATATTTACTTTTATAACCTCTTTCTTAGTTGGTGATGTATCACCGACTGCTATTTATTTTCGCATCGTATTAAATATTACCATTAATTTTATATTATCGTTTATGTATATCGCTCCGGTCGTACACCGCATTTTGGTGGTCATCTGCTATACGATACTTGGCATCATTTGTGAAGATATTACTTACTATATTATCTACCATATTACAAATATATCTATAGAATCCGATTCCCTGCCGGAATCTTCTTTTATGATTATTTCTCTTATCTGTAATCTGCTGCAATTCTTCTTGACTATGCTTTTACACGTTTTTTGGAAAAGAAAATCCGGGATTCGGTCGTTTACCTATACAATGCTGCTACTGATTATTCCTGCATTATCCCTCTGCCTGACATTATCTCCTTCATGCTTTGAATTAAATCTGACTAATCCTGATTTGTATATGACACTGGTCTTATTCTTACTGGTTATCAATATTGCAAACTATGTTTTACTGGAAAATGTTTTAAAAGCAGAAACTCTGGAACAGAAATCCAAACATCTCGAAAAACAGATTACTTACCAGAGACAAAAATATATGCAATTAGGAGAAGCCTATCGGAACATCCGCAGCTTTATGCATGATGCAAAAAAGCATTTATTTTATATTGAGCAATGCGTAAATGAAAAAAATTATGAACGCATTATCCCCTACTCCAAAGAAACCATTGCGGATCTGGAATCACGCTACTGTACAGTCAATACCGGTAATCTGGTTATCGATGCATTCATCAGCAACTTTATTCTCCAGACTGCCAGACATGGCATTGAACTCACTACCAGTCTGAAGCTTAATTGCAATGAAATTCCCATTGATGATTACCACCTGACAATTATTTTGGGAAATTTGCTGGACAATGCCTTGAATGCATGCTTACAGCAATTTGGGGGCAGGATAAATATTAAGATTCAGACCATAGAAAACACTTTTACCATTTATATCACAAATACTTATATTATCCCACCCAGTGAAAAGCAGCCGGATAATATTGAGGAGATTGACTTTATCCATGGATATGGTCTCAAAAATGTCAAGGATTCCGTAGAAGAGTGTGGCGGCATTATACTTATGAATTATGAAAATTCTATATACAGTGTAACAATTATTTTTCCGCTTAACAATTCATAATTGTACTTTTATAATCCCAATGACATTCTCCCCCATTTCAAACAACGATAAAAAGCAGGCTCTGTCTCCAAAGCCTGCTCCCGTTTACCTGTTATCAATCCTTATAAAATTCCCGAAGGGCACAGACAAAAAAGTCTGTCATGCCAGCTCCATATTGTTCATCCAATACCTTTCGCATCTTATCGGCTTTTTCATAAGCCGCTGTCTGCTCCATAAAATGATTCTCAAATTCTTCCACACTTCCGTACTACCCGGCAATAATCTGTTTCTGTTCCTCCGGCATATTAGCAGGCATTGACAAGATTGTTAAAATTCCAGACTATTTTCATTGAGCAAAAATTCTTTTAAACCGATTGTCACAAAACCATTTTCGTCATGCCGAGCTTTTATATTATCCCGGATAATAATAATTTTTTTGAAAGAATCTCCAATATGGGATAAAGATTTTTTCTCTTGCTCTGTTTTCTCATGTGAATGCATTTCAAAAGCCGACTGGATATAATATCTTTTACTCCCCTGATTTGCCACAAAATCTACTTCCAATTGTCTTCTTATACTTTTTCCAGTTGTATCCTTTGAATTCATTTCAACAATACCAACATCCACATTATATCCACGAGTTAAAAGTTCATTGTATATTATATTTTCCATAATATGGTTTTCTTCCTGTTGCCGGAAATTCAATCTGGCATTTCTAAGACCAACATCAACAAAATAATATTTTAAATTTGCATTAATATATTTTCTTCCTTTGATATCATAACGACTCACTTTGGATATCAGAAAAGAATCTACCAAATATTCAATATAACTGGAAATAGTTTTGTTCGAACAATTTACCTGTTTGACACTTTTAAATGTATTCGCTATTTTTGTCGGATTTGTTAGAGAACCAATGGAAGATGCCAGAATATTCAACAAGTCATTTAACTCATCCTTATTTTGTATTCTGTTGCGTTCTATAACATCAGTAATATACACTTTTGAAAACAAATTTGACAAATAGTCTGTTTTTTGTTTTACGGTATTCATTGAAACAATTTGCGGCAGACCTCCATAGGTAAAATATTCATCCCATGCCTCGTCAAAGCTACCATTGTACACGGAGAAAAATTCCTTAAATGAAAGCGGGTATATCCGAATTTCGTCTCCTCTGCCTCTAAATTCTGTAATAATATCAGTGGAAAGAAATTTGGAATTGCTTCCAGTTACGTATACATCTGCATTCTTTATGTGAAGTAAACTGTTTAAAACATCTTCAAATTCATCAAGGAACTGCACTTCATCAAGAAAAATATAGTACATTTTATCATCTATAATTTTATCATCAATATAATTTAGGATTTCATCGGGATTTCGCAAGTGCTTATTCCGACGGTCGTCCAATGCTATTGTGATAATATGGTTCTTATCGATATCATGTTCTATGAGATATTTATAATAAAGAGTAAACAAAAGATAGGATTTTCCGCATCTGCGAACTCCTGTTATAATTTTTATCATTCCATTATGCTGCCTGTCAATTATACTTTGAAGATAGCTGTTTCTTTTAATTTCCACTTTGCACCTCTGCTATTTTTTGCGTAAATACGCATTTTTTAGTAAAGATTATAGCATTATTGTTATAGAAAGGCAAGAATTGATTACTATATTCTATATAAATACGCATTTTTTAGTAAGTATCATATCCTATTTTATCTATTTTATGTGTTTTCAATGAACTCAATTAGAACAGTCAAGGAAATCATATATTCCGTCCCTTCAGCTTCTGATTCATCCGTTCTGCAGTCTGGTATTCTGCCCAATAGGAAACCACCATGACAAAGGTAAAGACAAATGCAATGGCAGCCTCCATCCCTAAAACCTGTTTCCAATCACTTAAGGCAAACCAGGAAAAATAAGCCCCTAACGAAAGCACCACTACATTGACAAAACAATAATAGAGAAGCATCCGTATCAGCATGGAAAATTTCGATACTTCCCTCTCTCCCTCAATCGGAATGAACAATGCAGGCAAAGTACATACTGCGGATACAATCAAATCCTGCCAGAGGATTTCAACACCAAGCTCCACATCTCCTCCATAAAAAATCTGAATAAAAACTGCCGTAACAAATACGACACCTGTTGTAATCTTCGTGAAGATTGATATCATGCATTCTAATCTTTTTAACATCACTGCCCCTTCTTTCTACCGTTCTATACTCCCAGCTTCTCTTTTAAGAGACCTGCGTACTGTCTGGAAATAATTACCTTTTCACCATTTTTCAGCAATGCCTCATATCGTCCTCCAAATGCCGGTGAGAGACTTTTTATCTTATTCAGGTTCAAAATTGAGGATTTGGAAGACCGGATAAAATCTCTTTCCGGAAGCTCATCCATCAGCTCATAGAGCTTGCTTTTCACCTCATATACAGCCTCCTCGCAATAGGCAAATACCTTCTGATCCACCGACTCAAAATAGAAGATTTCTTCCGGCTCCACAAAGAAAATATCACCCTCCCGATATACCGTCAGCTTATTATTCTCCTGTTTAATCCGGTTAATCAATTTCACCATATCATCATTTAAACAGCTGCATTTAATTATAATTTCCTCTTCATCTCCCGGACTAATATCTATAATTGTAACCTTCATACTCCCACTCCCTACCATTTGTAACCAATTTTGCTCTGCAAAATTGATTGCCTGCTTGCCCGCCATCACGAAGTGATTTTTAATGCGGGCAATTCCCGTCTCATAAATTTTTATAATCTACTTTACACTATCCGGTCACTGATATTTCTTTTCTTCTGTACTGCTATAATTGCTATAAATGCTATTATACCACAACCGGCAAGAAATAAAGCCTGAAATGTCTCCGATACAAGTTCTTCGCCCATTTTTATCTGAATGCCCATATATTCCTTGTACTCAGCAATCAGCTCGGCCGGTACTTCGGTAAATGTATGGCTAAGTGCCTCTTTACAGCAGGCACTCCGCATCAATGCTGTTCCATGTAAAATCGGAATATATTTTAATACATTCGCTACCCCTTCCGGCAGATTACCCATAGGAAGATAAATTGCTCCTACAAAACCCACAAGTGTTCCTACCACTGTTCCAATACCGTTCCATGCACTGCTGCTTTTCACAAACAATGCCGCCAAGTACATAATAACCGCAAAAATGCAGACGTTTAATATAATCAGTAACAAAATCTTTCCAAGCATTTCATAGTCCAGCATTTCTCCCCCGGTTCCCACGATATAGCAAAGAGCAATCCCAAGTGTCAGCACACACATCAACGTCCCGATGAGAACTGAAGAGGTAATATAGGCAAGTGCAATGACACTGCGGCTGACCGGAGCAGAGTACAGACTGGCAAGCTTCCCTTCATGCAAATCCGTCACCATATTCCCTGTCACCGTTAAAGTAACCGTAACTGCATTTACCACCAGAATACCGGCCAGTGTCCAGTACTGCACCAGATGCTTTGCATTTTCTTTATCTGCCAGTGCATCCCTTACCCCTCCGTATTCCTTTAAAAGATTGACAATACTTTCCTCATTCATATTACCTAGAAAAATACCCATCAGCATTAGTACTATCAGCATGGTAAGCATGGAAAAAAAGACTGCTCCCCTGTCCCTTAAAAATATCATACAATTCCGTTTTGTCAAATTTATATATTGATTCATTATTTGTCTTCCTCCTATTCCAGTGCCGTGACACTTAAAAATACATCATCCATGGTTCCCTGAATCACTTCAAAGCCCTGTATCCTATCCTCCACCTTTGCCAGTAATGGCATAGCGGAAAGAGTACTGCCAAGCTTTACAAAAATGCGTTCCTCTAAAACAGAATACTCCAGATTATTTTTTCTAAGCTCCATTACAATATTCTCCCGCTGCTCTGCTTTCGGAATCAGGTACAGCTTATCCTTTGCATAAGTCTCTTTTAACGAAAACGGCGTTCCATACTCCACCAAATGTCCATGATCCATGATACCAATATGATCCGCAACAGCCGCTTCCTCCATGTAATGCGTGGTTAAAAACACGGTCATACCCATCTCTTTTTGTAACGTATACACCGTCTCCCACACATTTTTTCTCGTTGCCGGATCAAGTCCTGTGGTGGGTTCGTCCAAAAACAGAATATCCGGTGTATGCATCAATGCCCTGGCAATCTCACATCTTCTCTTCTGTCCTCCCGACAGTTTCCCAAAGGGACGCTTCAATACATCAGCCAGATCCAGAATTTCTGTCACCCGGGTAAGGTTATGCCACAGCTTCTCTTTATCCTTTTCGTATAATCCGCCCCGTAGCAGCAAGTTTTCCTGTACGGTCAGCAAATTATCCAGGCAGTTATTCTGATAGACAATACCGATATGTTTTTTTATCTCATCATCTTCTTTTCCAAGCTCCACACCGTTTATCAAAGCCTTTCCTTCCGTAGGCTTTAAAAGTGTACAGAGCATATTGATGGTAGTAGATTTTCCTGCGCCATTTACCCCTAAAAATCCGAACAGTTCACCCTTTTCCACGGTGAAGCTGATATCATCTACTGCCTTTACTTCTCTGTAATATTTTTTCAGATGTTCTACTTTAATAATTTCACTCACTTTTCTTATCTCCATTTCGGTTTTAATCATTGGAAATGTCCAGACATATTTATACTTTTCCAGCCGCCTGCTAAAACAAGGCGGTGTGATGATGCCTGCGCAAAGCATCAACCTTTTGCTAGTGAAATTATAGCATCTGAAAAATACAATACAAGAGCAGGTCAGGTGACCTGCAAAATAGAATAGGTAAGATGCAAAAAAGACAGGATCACCTCATTTTGAAGTTCCTGTCTTTTCTATTCAATATATCTTTTAACAATTTCAATGAACTACCCCGCAGCAGAGCTGCGGGGTATCGGAAGGGTCGCTCCACTACATATTCATTAGCTTTGCTTATAAGTCAATACCCTTTACTGAAATCAATAATATTCTTTTTAGGCTCATTATTTCTATCTCGCTTCATATTTTCGCAGAATATATCTAAAATTCTCTTTCTTGTAAACCTATTTTTTCCCCAACTTATTCCTGAAATATGCGGAGTCAATAACACATTTTCCATATATCTGAGAGGATGCTTTTCAGGTAAAGGTTCAGGATCTGTAACATCAAGAACCGCACCTCTGAGTAATCCTTTCTGCAGAGCATTTGTTAATTCGTCCGTATTCACAACAAATCCACGTCCAACATTTACGAGTATGGCGTTTGCCTTCATCTTTTTTATTCTTTCTGCATCAAACATTCCCGCTGTTTCTGCTGTACCCGGAAGCGTGATAATAACCACATCAGCACTTTGCAATTGCGTATCAACACTGTCTATTGTATATATTTCATCAAAAGACAAATGTTTATTGCCAGGAGTACGACATATTCCAACAGTATAAGACCCAAAACATCTAAGCTTTTTTGCTGTTTCCTGTCCAATATTTCCTGTTCCTAAAATAAGTACTCTTTTCCCCTCTAATGTATCATCACCCTCAATTTGGTTCCAACCACCACTTTTCATTTGCGCACGATATGAGAACAGATTTTTATATAATGCAAGAATTCCGGAAATAATATATTCAGAAATAACACATCCATAAGCACCTGAAGCACTGGTAAGAATAATATTATCAGGAAAATCCGGAGCAGAAGTATATTTATTGGCACCTGCCCAAGTCATTTGAATCCATCTAAGATTTTTCATAAAATGAATCATACTGTATTCAGGTTCACCAAATACAATTTCTATATTCGCATAATCCTCGCTTTCAAGAAGTTCCTTCTCATTGTCAAAAAACAAAACCTTATCCTCTTTTTCAACTGATGATAAAATAAGTTTTTTCTCACATTCTAAACATTTTTTGATTATAGCAATAATTCGCATCATTTTTCCCTTTCTATTCTCACTAGTACTCTCTACTTAAACTTTAAAATTTCTTTGTTATATATTTATATCTTTATTCCCATTAAATGTCAAATTTGATTTTCTGCTTGACAAATCATACTTATATTGATATTCTGATAATTGATATTAGGCGAACGCTTGATCCACGCTTGTTAGGGAAAATTTCTCTAGCAGGCGTTTTTTATTTTTACAACAAATTATAAAGGAGAGAATAACCATGGTAACAATCAGCAAATTCAGTTATGAAAACCCAAGATATGTCAATCTTTTAAAACGAAGGAGTAGTATTCCTGAGGAGGTAGAAACTACTGTCAAAGACGTATTGAAAAATGTTAAAACAAAAGGTGATGAAGCATTACATTCTTATATGAAAAAATTTGATAATGTTGACATTAATGAAATCGGGTTATTCGTGTCAGAAGAGGAATTTGCTAATGCACAAGAAAAAGTATCTGAAGAATTTAAGGAATCAGTTAAAAAAGCTTGTGATAATCTTTTTAGATTTCACAAAAGACAATCACCGATAGGTTTCTCGGAAAAATATGAAGATGGTGCTTTGCTTGAGCGCAAATATATACCAATTAACAGTGTTGCCGTTACTGTTCCAGGAAATATGGCACCACTCGTTTCTACACTATATATGAATTTAATTCCTGCAATAGTTGCCGGTGTTCCAAACATATACATACTAACTAAGCCAAAATTTGATGGAACTATAGATGAGCATTTATTATATGTAGCAGACTACTTGAACGTTAAAAAATATTATAAACTCTCAGGTTCACAGGGATTAGCGGCTGTTGCTTATGGAACTGAGACTGTCAAAAAAGTGGATGCAATAGTAGGTCCCGGAAATAACTATACTCAAATGGCTAAAAAATTATTATTTGGCGAAGTAAAAATTGATTCACTTGCCGGTCCTTCAGAAATAGCAATTATTGCTGATGAATATGCGAATCCTACTTTTATTGCAGCTGATATGATGTCACAGGCAGAGCATGGAACAGGATTTGAAGCCAGCACTACATTTTGCTTGTCTGAAACACAAGCACAAAAGATAAAAGAAGAAATTATTCGCTTATGTGAGGAAAATAATCTTGTAAATGCAACGGTAAAAACTTTTAAGAATTATGGTGATATTTTTGTGGTTGATTCTATTTGGGAGGCTGTAGATGCAGTAAACGAAATAGCACCCGAACATGCAGAATTACTATTAGATGATTACGAAGCTGTACTTACAAAATTAACTAATGTTGGTGCAGTATTTGTCGGTAAATATAGTACCGAACCAGTAGGAGATTATTTCTGTGGAACAAACCACATTCTTCCAACATGTGGCACCGCCAAATTTTCTTCCGGCATGTCTGTTCAAGAATTTATGAGAGGATACAGTGTTATTAAATATCCAGAATCTGCATTAAAAAATAATGCCGACTATATCATTCAACTTGCAGAATCAGAGGGAATGAAAGCTCATGCCTTGGCTGTAAAAGTAAGAACGAAAATCGGGATTTAACGGAGGTAAATAAAATGGCTATTACAGTAAATATATATTATAGCGGTATAAATGGAAATGCAAAAAAATTTGCGGAGGAAATGGTTTCAAGTGGAATTGTTGGTGATATCCGTGCAGAAGATGGAAATCTTAGATATGAATACTTTTTTCCAATGGATGATAAGGAGACAGTACTCTTAATTGATAGCTGGAAAGCCCAACATTCAATCGATGTACACCATGCTTCACCTATGATGGCAAAGATTACTGAACTTCGAGAAAAATATGATTTGCATATGAAGGTAGAACGGTATGTATCTGACGAAACCGGAGTTCCTGAAACAGATAAAGCATTTATAAAGGAATAAATCTATAACTTCCGATTTGTGTAAGAAAGAGGTGATATAATGGCTTTTTTATATGACGAAGAAAATCAATGTTTTTCTATGGAACTGAATAAGATTCTGTTTAGTTGCGAAACAGAATGTCAACTCTTTGCATCTGTTGCAGAAAGACTGGCAAAAAAATATAAAACCAGATTACCATTCATTGCGGAATACATTGTGGGAAATAAAGAATTTCTCGAAACATACGGAGAAATGTCCAAAGAAGATTTTTTGATAATGCTTGAAGAAATGACGATACCATGGATTTTTCTCAAAGAAAATAATTCCGGAACAATAGCGTATTGCGATTCTGAGTATGTGATTGAGTTTTGCTTTCATGGAGATTTTGAGGAATTCAATGATTTTAGTATTTACGAGTGAATATGTATGGTTCGCTACAAACATAAGTTTCACTTCCACGTTTCCTGTTTACCAGAAATGACATAGATTCATCCACGACTTTTAAATAAAAGCCGTCACTTCTGACGGCAAATAAATCCATTACTGTTGTTGGCTGCTCCGGCAGATGTCCGGAAGCTCGCTTTTATAATATCTAATTTACTATTTGCAGTACTTTTTTAACTTCCTGCGACTATATCAACATCCTCATCTTCTCACTGCCACCTTCAACCTCCGGCTTACCACACCTAAGACTATCCGGATGTTCAGATACACAACAATCCTTATACCAGCACTCACCCATAAGCGAACCTTTAACGGACCACTTCTCGTTTTGCGTAAATTCACCTACCAATGATTTCATCACTCGTTCTGTAGAATATCTCTTAAAACCAGCTAAAAACTGTAATGTATTCTCGTCTTTAATCTTTGATAAGTTGATTCTATGATTTTCAATTGCAGACAAAACTTCTTCACGCATCTTGATTTTATCTGTATTTCCAGTGCCTGTCCATGCTACTATCTTGTCAAAGACAAGAATCAAGTATTCAAAACAAATCATATCCAAGACTATAATCTTTCCTTCTGACTTTTCTGCTATTGACTTCAGCATACGATACTTGTTACGAATATCCTGATTGTCAACCACATAATCAAATGCAATATAATACTCATCATCCTCTTTAATCTTTAAATCTGACAATGCATCCAATATGCCCTGATTGCTTTCTTTACTTTCGATTGCAAGTTCATTATCAAAGAAAAGTTGGCTAACCAATTTCCAGAAGTGAAGTCCTGCACCCGTATCTTCTGTCCATAAATATTTCATATCACAACTCCTCTTCCAGTGTTATCCTGTTATTATCAAGCTTCAACACCTTAAAACTCTTATCAGATACATTGATTCCATCACAATTTCTTAAGAAAAGCATATATTGATTTGAAAATTCAAAATTAATGAATCTTCTGACATCATCATTAATCAAAATATCTGCATTATCAATTACAATGAAACTATCTCTGCACTGCTTTATCGCTTCTAAAAGATTATCTGATTTATAATTAAACAATTTTATAGCCTTATATTCGTCAGTTAATCTTAAGTCTTCCAGCATTTCATAAAGAACGGTTTTACCTGTACCACTATCTCCACCAACGAGAGTTATTCTATCCTCGAACACCAAATCGTATGAAAACGGATCTGCTTTAAATGTAATATTCTTATAAATCATCTGCTTCTCTCCTTTCATACTCCTCACTCCACCAAGTATTATATCCTTTACTTCCATTCACTATATCTGAATCATTGAATCTGATTTTCGCATCATCCGGAATATCCGCAAGCGTTGGTCTTGACATATAAATCTTTATATTATCCATTGTAAATATAATTTTAAGCACATTTGGACCACATTCCTCTACACACACCACTTTATCAGGATGTTTTACAATATTGAGTAATGTCTTACAACCAGATGACAAATTGCGGATTGTACCCAAGCCATATTTTGTCTCAATGTGCTTATCTGGTGTCAGTTTTGCCTCATCTACTTGCTGAATGAGATTAATTTCATTTTGAGACATTTCTTCATTAGCTGTATTCAAATTGAAATACAAATCATTTTGAAGTATCCAATCTTTGGAATCTTTTTTTTCTGTATATATATCAATCATTCGGTGTCACTCCTTTAAACAGATTTCATTCTCGATTATTGATAATCCTTACATAAAATATCTAAAATTATACGGTCTATCATAGACCACTAAGTCTTGCTTAGCAACACGGGATAATCAAGTGCAACATTAAGTCCCGGTACAGGTGTATTTAATGATTGTTGACCACCTTGCTTCAGGTGGCAGATTGTATGTTCCATCTGTAAAAGTAGCATCATCAAAGAATGCTGCTCTAATGTTTTCATCTTCTGGATCTAACCCCTGTTCTACAAGTGTTTGCTTAAGTTTTTCAATCCCATCTTCATACTTTTCGCCAGTTTTCTTCTTTGCTATGTTACTTTTCTTCCCCTTCCTCATCCGGAACAAATTCCATGATGTCCTCTATATTACAATGAAGTACATTACATACCTTCTCTAATGTTGCTGTACTCACATGTTCATTCTTACCCAATTTTGCCAGTGCATTTGTTGTAATCCCTGCCTGGTCTCTAAGGTTAACTTTCATCATATTTTCATCTATTAATCGTTTCCATAATTTGTTGTATCTGATCGCCATTGCTAATCCCTTTCGTGACATTACAACTATATAGTATGCCTTTTTCATTATATCATCAAAATTATTATAATCCAATCTGAAATTGTTTTTTTCAATCTCTCAATTTTATGTAAAGGGCAGATATATTAGTCAATAATTCTACTTATCTATTCCTATTCCATCATTTATCATTACTGTATCTTTTTATCTACTAAAAATTTTACTACTTGAACGTTAAAAAATATTATAAACTCTCAGGTTCACAGGGATTAGCGGCTGTTGCTTATGGAACTGAGACTGTCAAAAAAGTGGATGCAATAGCAAGTCTCGGAAATAACTATACTCAAATGGCTAAAAAATGTATAATTTGCGGGAAAACCTGCCGGGCAATATTCAAGACAAAGAACCATTCTTTACTTTATGTTATGTTATGGATTGACAGTGAAGATAATGCATAATATAATCGAGTTATATAAAATATTTATAT
>JAIDHZ010000272.1 GCA_029052995.1 Lachnospiraceae bacterium
TCCTGCAAGAATAGCCATTGCTTCGCCATACACAATATGTGCAGTCTTTCTTCCCCGTCTGTAATCATCATTATCATGTGCCGGCAAATCATCATGCACCAAAGAATAGGTATGTATCATCTCGATTGCTGCCATAAATGGTTCAATACATTCCCCTTCTCCCCCAAGCAAATCAAATACTGCCTTCATTAATATTGGACGAATCCTTTTGCCACCGGCAAAAATAGTATACCCCATTGCCTCAATTACTGTTTTTTGATAGGTCTTTTCTTTTGGCATGAATTTTGAAAGCAACCCATCTACATACTCTGTCTGTTCTTTTAATTCTTGTGTAAAATCCATTTTTCTCCCCCACTTCATACATTTTCGTTACGGCAATCTTATGATTCTTCTAATCCTTCTTCAATTACTATCATTTCCGTCTCAATGCCGGATAATTCTTCTTTACAGGCACTAAGCAGCTTTGCACCATCTCCGTATAATGCGATAGCTTCCTTTAATGGCAAATCATCTGATTCAAGACTTTCAATAATTGTCTCAATTTCTTTCAGTGCTTCTTCCAAGTGAAATTCCTTTTTTTCTTCCATTTTCTAATCAGTCTTCTCCTTAACCTTTTTGATTATTGCCTCAATCTGTCCGTCATGAATACTAATCCTGATTGTATCAGATTCTTTTACCCCATAAACGGATGTAACGGGATTACCTGTCAGATTTTCTATATAGCCATAACCACCTGTAAGCTTTGCAGTGGGACTTAATCCATTTAATCTGCCAAGCATTACAGCATACCGGTTTTTCCTGTCATTTAGCTTGTCTGACATGGCTTTTCTTAACTGTTCTTCTAAACGGTCAACATAAATCCTTTGATTTTCATACCTGTTTTTAGGTGATACACGATTAAGCTTTACACTTAGTAATTCTAAATTCTTCCGTTCCCTGTGAATTCTCCTTATCATTGACTGCCTGATTCCCTGTGAATATTCCTCCACACGCCTTTTAAGGCTCATCACATCGGGAATAGCCATCTCACAGGCTGCACTGGGCGTAGGCGCCCTCAAATCTGCGGTATAATCTGCGATTGTCGTATCAATCTCATGTCCTGTACCGGATATAATCGGAGTCTTAGCATTATAAATAGCCCATGCAACTATTTCCTCATTAAATGCCCATAAATCCTCTATCGACCCTCCGCCCCGTCCGATAATAATAGTATCCATACCCATATTATCTAAAGTCTCAATTCCCTTTACAATGGCTGCTGCCGCACCATCACCCTGCACACGGGCAGGATAAAGATAAAGCTGTACGTAAGGATTTCTTCTTTTTGCAATATTGCATATATCCTGTATGGCAGCACCGGTGCGGGCAGTAACAATCCCAACCTTTTTTGGATACTTAGGTATTTCTTTTTTATGTTCAAAGTCAAATAATCCCTGCTCATAAAGCTTCTGCTTTAAAATCTCATAGGCCTCATATAGATTGCCCATACCTTCTTTCTTAATCTGTCTTGCATATATCTGATATCTGCCATCCCTCTCGTAGACTGATACATTGCCTGTAATAACAACACGCTGCCCATTTTCCAGTCTGAAATCCAGTCCCTGTGCACTGGCAGAACTGAACATTACACCGGCAATTGCACTTCCCTCTTCTTTCAGAGTGAAATAAATGTGTCCGGATGTATGATACTTCACGTTGGATAATTCCCCTCCGATCTGCAGATTGCGAAGAAGATAATCATTTCCAAACATATTTTTAATATATTGGTTAATTTGTGCTACAGAATATACAGTTGCCATAAATTTACCCTATTCCCTGCGCCGGTTCTTCCTGACTTAATACACCACTGCTTACTACCTTTCCAAGTACTGCATTTACAAATCCCTTTGCATCATCATCACAATAAAGCTTTGAAAGCTCCACTGCTTCATTTATTGACACCTTTTGTGGAATATCCTCTTCATATATCATTTCGTAAACTGCAATTCGCATAATAGTAATCTCCGCTTTTCCGATTCTGTTAAGATTCCATCCCTCGCAGTTTTCTCCAATTATTTTATCAATTTCGCTGACATGCTCTAATATTCCATGTACCTTTTCTTTAATATAAACAAGGTTTTCTTCGCTTTTTCCTTCTAATTCTTCCATAGAAAAAGAAATCTGTTCCTCCATTTCCTCCCTTTCCATAAAAGGCTCCCTGAATAAAATCTTGAATATTTCCTCCCTAATCTGACTTCTTAACATTGTTTTATCCTCTCTTACCTAACCATTACGTTAAGAAAAGCTGCCCTCAGACTAAATAGTCGCAGAGCAGCCTTATTCTCTTCTCTCATTATGCCTTCGTTACTCTTTCTTCTTTTGCAATTGCAACACCGGCAATTCTAACACGAACAACGGAAACATTAAGTCCTGTCATCGTCTCAATCGCCTGTTTGACTTTTTCCTGAACCTTTTTTGAAATATCCATAACACCATAGCCGTATTTAAGTTCAATCGACAAATCCACCTTAACATCATCCGGTGCAACAAAAACCTTGACACCCTTTGAAAGCTTTTTCATTCCAAGCTTACTGACCAGCTCATTTGTAATATTGCCATACATTTTTGCAACTCCATCCACTTCTGTTGCTGCCAATGCTGCAATAATTGCAATTACCTCATCCGCAATCTGAATATCTCCAAGAACACCTGCTTCTTTCATGCTATAGGTGTTACCACTTTGCATCTCTGCCGTCATGTTAATTCCTCCTTCGCCGACATATGGCTGAAACTTTCTCATATGCTTATAGTATACCAAATATTCCCCATGTTTTGCAATATATTTCGTTTTTTTTATAAAATACCTGATAAATGCTGCTTATTGCATTGTTGTAATAATGATATCCTGAACTTCACAGCCGGTTTTTCTTGTAATAATATTTTCAATCTGGGTGCGCTGCTGATCTGAAAGTTTCGCCGCATTTACTGTTACATCTACACTGTCAGAAGAAATATTGACAACTGCATTAGCAAATCCTTTTGCAGCAAGCTGGGTTTCGGCGGCACTTTCTTTTTCCATATTTTCCGTCATAGCAAGCATTTTGTTAATTGCATCCTCCTTTGCATCATCTGAAAGGTTTTCATTATTTATAATTTCCAGCAAAAGCTCCTTTGCTTTTGAACGGGTCTGCTCTTTGTTAAGCTTTGCTTCTGAAAGAGCAACTGCTCCCCCGGTAAGTACTGCTTCTCCTACTGTTTCTGAATTAATGGGCTCTCCATCTTCATCTACACTATTTTGTGCAAGCTCTTCTCCTTCATTCTCTGTTGCTTTTTCATCTGCGGCTTCATCGTTCTCATTTTGATCAGTGTTGGCATACTCTTCTCCATTTATCGTGTCTTCCACAGCCGCACTTACAATATCATCATCTGAATTTCCGCTGGCGCCTTCACTTTCCATATTTTCTACAGAGGTGTTTAATACCTGGTCATCACTGGTAAAATTAAGATATCCCGCTACAGCAATCATAATTGCCAAAGCTGTTATTATAACCTGATTTTTCTTTAAAATTTTTTTCATAAAAATCCTCTCTTTCTGTTTATTTTTCATTTTTTAATTTATACACTACTATCTTATGGGCATCAACTGAAAATAATGCCTGAACAGCTTCTTTTATATGAACAGTAAGGTCTTTATTATCACCGCCTTCACAGATTACAAAAACACCTTCAATTTCCGGATACATTTCCTGAATCACAATTGGAACCGTATTTCCATCCTCTTCTACCAGTACTGTGTTTTGGTCACTCTTCATATTTGTACTTTCTGACTCTTTCCCCTCCCCTTTCTCCTTCTGGCTTGCACTCTCATAGGGCTGATTCTTGTCTAATATCTTTTCACCGTTATCCTTTAAGGTGATCATAACCTGTACCCTGCCTGCTCCCTCCATACTGCCAATGATTTGTTCTAATTTATTCTCTAACTCATCAATATATTCATTATTTGTATTTTTTTCTGTTTTTTGGCTATTGGTTTCAGGATTCGTATCTGTCCCGCCATGCTTTTTCTTTGACAATGATGATACAGGCGTTGCCGCTAATAAAAAAAATACTCCCAGTAAAAATATTATTGCTGCCTTTTCCTGTTTTTCCTTTGAAATCCTGATTTTTTTAAAAAATACTCCTGTCTGGTCTGTATTACTATCCTCTTTCATAACGGATCCCTACCTCCTCTCCAAATAAACGTTTTAAATAATTTTCTATTACTTCAAGACCTTCAATCTCATCCGAAAATACAATTGCAATCTCCTTAACCTTCCCCTGTCTGTCAGAATTAACCCGTATAGTTTTAACCGGATATCCCCTCTCTATAAAAACAGCGGTAAGCTGTGATTCTATTGAGCTTTCGTACAACGGTACATTCTCCTGTGATAATGAGCTTTCACTACTTTCAATCATTAAAAAATTACGAATATAAGAGACATATGTGTCCTGGTCCACTTCGAGCAAAACCATTATGGGATGCAGCATCACTAAAATAAACAGCATCCCCACCACCATATCAATATGCTTTTGATAGGATTTGTTCGGACATAACATCAAGATAACAGAAGCAAATATTCCAAACAGCAATCCGCTCTTTACCCAGGATAATACCCATTCCATAATTTGCACCAAGCCTCAAGCGAAAATGCTTGCATTTTCATTTAAGGCGCAAACACAAAGGGTGAAAGATGTGTGTTTGCATTTTATCCTTCCTTCTTTTTTCTTTCACCCTTCCTCCTAACTGGTATATAACCTTACATTTGTTGTAAGCAGAATAATCGCAATTGACAGCACAGACAGCACAATTGAAGTCATTGCCGCCCTTAATAAAATTCCTGTGCTGTCTGCTGCTCCCTGAATACCTGCCAATATTCTACGGTCACTAATCGGCTGCACCATGGCAAGAATAACACGGTAAATAATATAAAAGCAAAATATTTTCAAAAGCGGAACACTGCCTAACACGAGTAAAATAGCAGCGACTGCCAGTCCCACACTGTTTTTTATTAATACTCCTGCTCCAATTAAAATTGTACTGAGGCCTGAAAATGCCGCTCCTCCAGGCACAGCAGAAAGCCCTTTTTGCAGCACGCTATACTTTGCATTGTCATAAACAGGAAGTAATATGCTCTTCATAACATTTATACCAATAATGCCGGTTACGATGGATTTTAATAAAAACTGAATACCCTGTTTTATTAATCCCGCCAGTTTGGAAAAACGGTCCTTAGCATTAATCTGGTTTAAAACTATAATCAGGAAATAAATACGGATTCCCGGAAGCACCACGTTTAATAACACCTTTTCTATTAAAGACAGCATCCATAAAAACATTGTGTTTACCATCTGGGAGGTTGTAAGGCCACTGCATAAAATAATTGACATATAAAATGCCGGAAGCATACATTCCATAATCTCTTTAATGTAATACACCGTTTCTTCGGTAATTCCGTAAACTAACGTAAAGGATTGCATCAGTAATACCGCAATCATCAGATAGGTAATGTAAAACCCCTGCTCTCCTACAAAGCTCGATTTTAATACAGAAGAATAGTTGTTAAAAATAGCGGCTACTATAATCAGCACAATCATTTTTACCAAAAGCATACGATTTTCTAATAATTCACTGCTAATGTTTCCACAAACCATCTGTATGGCATAAGAAACTGCCTCTTCTACATTCCCCTCCAACAAATATCTCATTATATCAGAAAAAGAAATCCCCGTTTCTTTTCCATATTTCCGGTTGATTCCTTTTAACTCTTCTTCTAAAGATGTAATTTGTTCACTCTCCAAAAAATTATCATAGTAATCGTCAACATATGTATCTGCCTGCTGTTCGCTTTCAGCCTTTTCAGGCACCTGGGATGCTGTTACTGTTTTTTTTAATCCCCAAATACATATACCAATTAATATAAAACTTATTGCCAGTCCAAAAACAGTCCGTTTCATAAACCTACCTCATCAAAGCACTGAAGTTATAGTTTCCACAATCGCTACTAAAATAGGCATACTCATTACCATCATGGTAAGTTTTCCTCCAATCTCAATCTGGCTTGCCACGGCAGCGAAGCCGGATTCCCTGCATACATTTGCCGTAAACTCACACATATAGGAAAGACCCACAATCTTAATCAGTATCTCGAAATAGCCGGATTGCAATCCGATTTCCCCCATAATACCATCTAAAAAATCCAACACAAACGACAGACGATTTAGTATGTATGCTAAAACAAAAATACTAAGTGCAATTGAAAGATACATCCATATTGGATGATTAATTTCCTTCAATTTTATTGCCAAAAGTACACCAACCAGTACTCCACAGATAATCTTGAAAAAGCTCATATCATCCGCCTCACAATCCAAACAGACTTTGCATAGAGTCAAACAAGTCCACAAAATAAGGAACCAGCCATGTAAGCACAACCACAATTCCGGCCATTGTTACAAAAAATGCCTGGTCATCCCTTCCTGCATGTTTTAAAATCTGATTTAATGCTGCCACAACAATACCCAATGCAGCAATTCGTATAATAATATCAATGGACATGAACAAAACCCCTTATAGCAATAGTATTAATGTCATAAAGCCACAAAATAAAGACAGCGTTACTGCAACCTTTTTCTTTTGTGTAAGTTCTGTTTCCAATATGTTTCGGTTTCTCTCAATGTGCAGCAGGACATAATCAATTGCCTTTAGCTGTGACGTAATATCCATTGCTCCCAGCTTGTCCGACAATTCTTTTAAAGGTATAATATCCTCCTCACATAATGCTGATCCCTGCTCTAAAATTTCAAGTCCTTTCTGCCAGATTTCACAAAAGCTTTTCTCCTGTGTCTGTTGCATTCCATCTGCGAGAAATTTTAACCATGATAAAAATGGCTCCGCCAGATTCGTTGACAGCTTTAAAAAGCATTCCGGCAATGTTGAATTCATATACTGAATCTCACTTTTTAGCTGCAGCAAAATACTATACAATTTTCTAAGCTCATATACTCTCTGCTCCAGTGTCCGGCTCAAACCATAAGCAAAATATCCAGAGGCGAAAAGAACACAGCAAAATCCTGCAATCTTACAAACCATAACCATATCCATGCACCGCCCTTTAAGTGAAAGAACCCATGGCAGCTGCCAAATGCGGGGAAACCGGCACCTGGATTGCTGCTTTTCGTGAATAAAGCATACTTCCCCGTTCATCAAATATATTTTCAATCTGCCCGGGTTTACTTCCACCTGATAATACAATAAAACGTTTAAATAATTTTTCCTCCACCAGTTTTCTAAGCACGGGTTTATTTTTAATATCTTCAATAGAGGAACCATGTACCGTTGCCAGCATCCGGCATCCGCAATTCATCACATAAGCAAGCGCCTCTATATCCTCCCGTTTTCCAATCTCATCCACCGCAATGACTGCCGGTGACATAGACCGGATCATCATCAGCATCCCCTCTGCCTTTGGGCAGCAGTCTAAGACATCTGTTCTCATTCCCACATCATTTTGCGGAACTCCACGGTAACAGGCTCCAATCTCTGAACGCTCATCCACAACACCAACATTTAAGCCTTTATACCCATTTGTACCATCAGAAATCAAACGGACAATATCCCGAAGAAGCGTAGTCTTTCCGCATCCCGGTGGAGATATAATTAATGTATGGCAAAGCCGGCTGCCATCATATATGTAAGGCAAAATACCACTGCCACAACCTTTTTTTTCGTGTGACATTCTAATGTTTATGAATGAAATATTTTTCACGTTTTTAACCCTTCCCTGTTCTAAAATCACTTTCCCTGCCAGTCCGATACGGTGCCCTCCCTGTACTGTAATAAACCCCTGCCTGATTTCATCTTCATATGCATATAGTGAAAAGCTACTGATATACTCTAATGTTTCTTTTATATCATCGGACGCTGCCAGATAGCTTTTCTTTGCTTCCTTTGTCATAATTCCCTGTTCCGTTAAGAAAAATTCCTCCCCGTTATAAATTATAATGAATGGTTCCTGTATGCGGATTCGAAGCTCCTGCAGATATTCAAAATCAATGATGGCAGCTTCCAAAATCCGGCGCAGTTTAACTGATACAATTTTTAGTATCTCATCCTTTTTTGGCATAGTATATAAATCCTTTCAGATAATTGCATAAAAAGCTTGCAAAGCAACTTGTAAAAAATTATTCTCATACACTTAATATATGCTTGAAAGGGAGAAATATTACAAAATAAAAAGAAAAACAAAGAAGGACTTTCTTACAGAAAAAAATAAGAGCCCATTTTGGCGCAAGCACAAAATGAACTCATATTTTCTCTGTATAAATCCCAGCCCTTCGCTTGGATTATGCTCTTGACATGTATTCGCCCGTACGGGTATCTATAACAATCTTGTCCCCCTGGTTGACAAACAATGGTACATTAAGAGTTGCACCCGTCTCTACTGTACAAGGCTTTGTTGCACCTGTAGCAGTATTACCCTTTATACCCGGCTCACATTCAGTAACTTCAAGAGTTACATTAATCTCCGGTTCAATTGCAAATACATTACCCTCATGTGAAACTACCTTAACATTCTCATTCTCTTTTACAAACTTAAGGGCATCACCAACTACATCTGCACCAAGTGCAATCTGGTCATAGGTCTCATTGTCCATAAAATAATACAAATCAGAATCCTCATATAAATACTGCATATTCTTACGGTCTATATGTGCAGTTTCAAACTTCTCGGTTGGACGGAAACTGTTCTCAACCACACCTCCATTAACAATATTCTTTAACTTCGTACGGACAAATGCAGCACCCTTGCCAGGTTTTACATGCTGGAACTCAATAACCTGACAAATCTTGCCTTCATAATCAATTGTTACACCATTTCTAAAATCGCCTGCTGTAATAGTAGCCATTCTAAAATTCCTCCTTAAAACATATTTCCAAACTATGCCATTTTCTCTATAAGCACTCACATGTCACGATTATATCGTAAATCTCCATACATTTCAACTATTTTTTACTGCTTAATCTTTTTACAATGCATGCTCTGCCGCTTCAAGGGATTTATAGCCATATAACAATGCCGTATTATTCATAATGCTTTTAGCAAGATTCTCATTTTCCTGTTTAAGCTTTACAATCCACTTTCCATATAATCCCAGCGTCCGGTCAGAATAGGTCATAAGTTCACCCTTCAAATATGTCTCGTAAGAAGTATTAAATGGTGTATCAGTCAATGAACGAATACTTCTGGCATTTCCCGCCATATTTGGATATTCTTTTGCAAAATCCTCCATCCAATCCACCTGAATTTCTGCAATCTGGTTAATAATTGCACGTTTTTTATCAGAACATGATGGAAGCTGTTCTTTAATCGCCTCATATTCCTCCGGCACGGTGGATTCCATCATACGTCCGTATTTTTCGGTAATCAGATTCCATCCCTTTGCATTGGCTTCCAAAAAATCCTCATAAAAGCTTGCCAGTAAATCTTCAGGCCATGCCAGATACTGACTTTTCCGCATCAGGGAAAATGTATTCCAGTCATTCTGGCAGTCAGCCCTGCCGCCTGCATTTTCTACCTTGTCAAAGGCTTTCCACTCCAACTCTACAATTGCTGCAACCAGTTCATCCTTTTCCATATCTGCCTCTCTTTCATAGTCTCTGGGAAAAACTCATCCCATTAATCCTGCCGTCAGGTTATAGCTCTATTTTTGAAAAATCAACCTCTAAATCTTCATAAATCCCCGCTTTTACCATATTGGTAAATGTTTGTGTTACTGTTTACAGTTCAACTATTTAAAATATACGGTATCTGCTCCTCCAGATAAAGGGCATCGCCGATTGTAAGTCCCTCGGACCGCATCAGTCCTACAAAATCCCCGGCAATATCATTTATCTTTGCAAGCACGGTATCCTCCTTATTAGTAGTTCCAATCCACTCAAGCATCTCCCTTGTTTCATAAGAATCTGCCCTAACCTGCATTGCAGATAATTCCTCAAGCTTTTTAACAATCTCCCTTCCCTTTGGAAGCTTCCTCGCACCGGCAAACAGCCATTTAGAATGGGGCGCATATTCCCTGTTTATAAGATAAACCAACCGCAGTCCTCCTCTTACAAAATCATGCATCATAAGAATTGCTGCTGCCGTGTCACCCCGCAGCATCATTCGCTGGTAATTATACTGTCCTGACTGGCACATTTCACCAAGCAGCTGTGCAAGCTTTTTTCTTCTGATCGGCTCTGGGTAACCCTTCCTTAAATTGTGATAAATGGACGTAAAAACCGGTAACTGCATATTGTCTGTTCTTACCGGTTCACGCATTATAGCCACCGGGTCAATCCGGTTTGCATCCGGCTCAAACAGCTCCCCGTTTGTCACCGTCTTTAACTGCCAGTCCGAAAGTCTTAAAAACACCTCCTCGGGCAGAGTATGATGCTTCATCAAAAACTCCACCTCCTGCTCCGACAAATTAAGAATCCGTTTCATGAAATCCTCAATAACAATAACCCCGTTCCTTAACCCGGAGCCTGCATCTTTTAACCGCTCAATCGTCCCGCCTGAACACTCCGCTTTGGTATTCAAAGGTTCCACTTTCCTGTCCTGACGCTCAAATCCCATATATGTTTTGATAAGCTGTGGGTGATTGTAGGTTTCCTCCAGCTTTTTTCCAAAATTTTCGTACTGCTCCCTTGTCACAAAAATGCAAAATCCGGGACCGAAATCATGATCAACAGAGAGTAAATCATCATAACCAAAGCATTCCGAGCCTTCCCCCACCTTACCGACTGTAATCTCATAAAGCAGCCTGTCATGCCCGATTTTTTTTCCTAATGCCTCAAATAAATGACGTGCCATAACATAGTAGTAGCATTTACAAATGTTAAGCCCTTTCAGTTGTCCGGGCTGTCCTATAGCTTTCCATGCAGTCTGCAAATTTGACACAATACGGAAATAGGCATGGGTAAGTCCCACATGGGATTTTAACAGCAGCATAGCCTCCTCGTAGCAGCTTATTGCTTTTGCATAATATTGCTCTTTTGTATTTGTTTCCCCAGCTTCCCTATCAGCTGCTTTTGCCAGCGCAAAATATACGTCCCCGGCGCCGGACAGCGCCGCCGTATAATGATAATCCTCTGTCAGCCCGTCCTGAAAAACAGACCTTGCATTTTTAACTGCTTCCTCTGCTTTGCCAAGTTCACCAGACTTTACATAGGAAGCAGCCAGATTGCTGTAGGTTACTCCTAATTCCACCTTTGCTTCCGGATATTCCTTTACAATGGCGAGCGCCGCAAGCAGTGAATCACATGCCTTATCAAACTGTTCCATTTCCTGATAAAGCAAAGACAGATTATTGTAAAGGCTTGCATAACGAAAATCCTTGGGCTCTAATAACTTTTCGTAAATATCAAATACTATTTTGTAATGCTCTAAAGAGTCCTCAAGCCTTCCGCAAGCCCGGTAGGCATTTGCAATATTTAGACAGCTTGTTCCATAGTGAATTGTATCCTTTAACCCTGCCCGCTCCAAAAAAGGCAGCAGCTTTCCGCAGTAGGCCTCTGCCTTATCATACTGGGAGGTATCCCTGTAAAATCCAATCAGCTCATTAATAATCGTAATGGCACAGCCTGTATCCCCCTCCTTTAATGCCTTTTCCAAATTTTCCGATAAGTAATCCTCTACCTTATTAGTCTGCCGTTCAGCAAACAGTGCATCTAATCCCTCAATCACTTTTTGTATGTCCATTATTACATATTCCCCACAATCTTATCTTTTACTACAGCAAGAAATTCCCTGACGTAATTGGTGGGAACCAAATACCATACAGACTTTGCCGCAAGCCCCTCCACATTTTGATAGCCTGCCTTTTGGGCAATCCTCAACGCCCTCAAAACATGAAAATCTGTTGTCACAACCAAAACCCTTGTCTGCTCAATGTCATTACCATCCGCTGCGATTACCTCAGCGGAAAAATCCAGATTCTCCTTTGTGGATGTGGACCGGTCCTCCATTAAAATACGCTCCTTTGCAATTCCCAATTCTACCAGACCGTTATACATAGCCTCGGCCTCGGAAATATTCTCATCACTGCCTTTTCCACCGCTTACAACTACCCTTACATCATTGTGGACATTCAAATACTCCGCAGCCTTCTGAATCCGGTACTTTAAAATCAATGATGGGCTGCTGCCATTCACCTTTGCCCCTAAAACAATCAGGTATTCAGCCTCCTGCTCCGGAAGCTTCATGCTTTGCCGGATAATCATGGCTTCAACAAAAATAAATAAAAAACAACCCGCAAATACCAGTATTTCTATAACAAACAATGCAGGTTTGGGCAATGCCGCAATTACCCTGTTAGAAAATGTGAGAACAAGTGCCAGCCCTAAAAAGAATAATCCGGCAATAAGCCAAAAATAATTAAAATAAAATTCCGGGCCAATTGTCATCATCAGCATTATAAAATAAAGCAACACAATGACAGCCAAGCTATAAAAAAAGACTGCTAAACCCTTATTTTTCTTTTTATTCATATCCATACCTGCCTGTTATACTACAAGGTTCTGTTTTTTAAAAGCTTTATAACCTCTTCCTCCCGTCCTTCTTCTTCATGGAAAGGTGAGGCAACAACAATCAAGGTGGCTCCTGACTCCAAAGCAGCCTCCATTTTTTCAATAAACCCGGTAGATATGCCTGTATCCTTCGTTACCAGATACTTAATGTCATAGTTCTTTATTGTGGCATAATTCATAAGTCTGGAAAATGGTCCTTTCATTCCGATTAAATGCCTTCCACATATTCCAAGCTTTTCACATGCTTTTATTATTCCACTGTTAGAAAGGACACGGGAATATAACCTTTCCTCATAATCAGGAAGCGTAGTATATTCATAAATCTCAGAAGCACCTGTAGTTGTCAAAATATTCCCTTCTGTATCCTTTAAATATTCAACTGCCGCCTTGATATTCTCCACGATAATAATCCGTTCTCCGGAACTGTTTTTTGAAAGTTCCCCAATCACCGACAACTCCTGTCTTGTCGCCAGCTCATTTATTGCTGCCAGTTCGCCTTTCACAGCAAGTTCACCCTTTACCGATAACTCACCCTTTATTACAAATCCTGTTCTGGGAACCGCCAGTTCATTCTTTTTTTGTACTTCCAATTCCTTCTTTTCATCCGCTCCATTATTTGATTCACCTTTATTATTTTCCATTCAGCACGCCTCCATAAACTAAAAGCGGCTGTATTATCAGCCACTTTTTACTGTCTTATTTTAATTATACAAATTTGACTGCTGTTCCGTAAGCCATAACTTCAGCAGCATTTGCCATAACCGCAGAAGTCGCATACCGGATATTTACCACTGCATCTGCACCCATCCCCAGTGCTTCCTGCTCCATTCTCTTTGTTGCAAGTGCCCTCGCATCATCCATCATCTCATTGTATGCCTTTAACTCACCACCAACAAGTCCCATAAAGCTTTGTGTGATATCATGTGCAACATTTTTTGTCTGTATGGTACTTCCCTTGACAAGTCCAAGCATCTCAAATTCTTTTCCACTGATATAATCAGTATTCACTAAGATCATCTTCTTCTCCACTCCTTATCTCTTCAATTCTCTGATAACAGACATATATCATGACTGCCGCTAGAACAAAGGGGATAATTCCAAATAAAAGCTTTAATATTATCATTGTATTGTTTCATTTAGCACCTTTTATTTCTTTGTAATATAACCCTGTGCCTTCAAAAGCTCTGCACAAAGTACAGCCCCTCCGGCAGCACCGCGGACGGTATTGTGAGACAGTCCCACAAACTTCCAGTCATATACACTGTCTTCACGGATACGCCCTACGGAAATACCCATACCGTTCTCATAGTCCACATCTAAAGTTACCTGTGGACGGTTATCCTCCTCCATATACTGAATAAACTGCTTGGGGGCAGAAGGAAGATTTAACTCCTGTGGTACACCTTTATATGCAAGAAGCTTTTCAATTAACTGCTCCTTTGTCGGATTTTTCTTAAATTTAACAAATACTGCTGCAGTGTGTCCATTTAATACCGGTACACGAATACACTGGCAGGTAATCACGGGGCTTTGGGCAGGCACAATCTCGCCCTTTTCCTCATCAATATATCCCCAGATACGAAGAGGCTCCTTCTCGGACTTTTCCTCCTCTCCGCCGATAAATGGAATAATATTACCCTCCATCTCCGGCCAGTCCTTAAAGGTTTTTCCGGCTCCTGATATTGCCTGATAGGTAGTAGCCACAACCTCATAAGGCTCAAATTCCTTCCATGCGGTCAATACCGGAGCATAGCTCTGAATCGAACAGTTTGGCTTTACTGCCACAAATCCACGGGTAGTTCCTAGACGTTTCTTCTGAAAATCAATAACTTTCATATGTTCCGGATTAATCTCTGGCACAACCATCGGCACATCCGGCGTCCATCTGTGGGCAGAATTATTGGATACAACCGGAGTTTCTGTCTTTGCATATGCCTCCTCGATTGCCTTAATCTCTTCTTTGGACATATCCACCGCACTAAAAACAAAATCCACCGTAGCTGCTACTTCTTCTACCTCATTTACATTGTGTACAATAATATTCTTAACTGCCTCCGGCATCGGAGTATCCATTTTCCAACGGTCCCCCACTGCCTGCGCATAAGTCTTCCCTGCGCTTCTCGGACTCGCTGCTATGGTCGTCACCTCAAACCACGGGTGGTTTTCCAGCAATGCAATAAATCTTTGTCCTACCATACCGGTACCTCCAAGGATACCTACTTTTAACTTTTCACTCATAACTAAACTCCTCTTAAGATTTCACTGTTTAATTTACAATTCAATTTACTAAATAATCATACTCTAATCCTGCCATTTAATCAAGACATTTTTATACGTTTAGGTGTTTTTGGGAATACTGATTATAAAATACACCCCGGTTTCATCATTCCCCGCTTCATAGCTCCCCTGGTGTGCTTCCACAATCTCCCTTACAATGGAAAGACCGATTCCACAGCCATTTTTATTCCTCACTCTGGCTTTATCTATCTTGTAAAATGCCTCCCAAACAGATGACAACTCTTCCTCCGGTATATGGCTCCCTGTGTTGTGCACACAAATCCGGTATTCACTTCCTGTTACCATTCCACTGACCTTAATCTGCAAATCTTCACCTGTTCCATAGGAAAATGCATTATTTACCAAATTATAAACTGCCCGTTCCAGCATGCCGTAATTTGCTCTTATTCTGTCATTTTCATTATATTCAACATCCAGTGTATATATTTTTTCCATATACTCCTCATACATCCTGTCTGAAATGTTAACAAACAGACGCCTGACTTCAAAAGTTTCCAGCGAAAGCTCCTCCATATTCCGCTCCAGCTTTGAAAAATCCAACATTTCCTTTACCAAAGTATCAATTCTTCCGCTCTCATTGGATATAATTTTGCTGTACTCCAATGCTTTTTCAGGATTTTTCTCAAATACGGTCTGCATTCTGTCCGCATAGCCCATAATCACTGCTACCGGTGACTTAATCTCATGGGAGAGATTTCTCACCAAAACCTTTCTTCTCTCAATATCATTCTGCATATCAAAAATATTGCTTTCGAGCTGCTGTGACATACGGTTAATCGAAGCGGCCAAACGTCCCAGCTCATCTTCACCTGTATCCAGCAATTTTGTATCAAACTCCAAATCAGAAATACGCTCCGCAGCCAACATCATTTCATCAATGGGCTTTACCAAATACTTACTCAGGCTCAACACAACCAAATAGCTCAATATAACAATAACCACTCCCGCAATCAGCTCAAACAATATTACAATACGGGAAGTATTCTTCAGGTTACTGATTCGCCTGGTCACATCAACATATGAATTTTTCTTCAGCTTTTTAATAACATGGATACGGATTGGGTCTGTGGTTTTACCCTTTAACTCCCTTGCCCTGACAATTGTTTTCCCCTTATTTAACAGGCTTTTCTCCTCATCATAAATACTTGACACCAATTTCCACACCGTTCCCGTCTGTGCCAGGACGTCGCTTGTTGTGGCAATTACCTTTTTATTATCATCAAAAACAGTTATTGAAATACTGTAATCTTCATTCAGCTCCTCAATATATTCCTGAAACTCATCCTCCGGCAAATCAATACGGCCTTCAATTTCAACTGCAATCTTTTTCATTCTGTTTGCCGACATTATGGTTGAAAATGGTACCAGGCACAAATAGGTTGCCATAATATTGATTAAAATAAAAAACATAATAAGTGAAATTCCAATAACGCAGAATTTTACCCTAAATGAC
>JAIDHZ010000273.1 GCA_029052995.1 Lachnospiraceae bacterium
TATTATTTCATACTTTATTTATAGCCATCATTTTGATATACTGGTTTTAAATATTAACATTATTAATTAAGTTTTATGCACAGAGGAGAAAGAAAATGTCCATCCTTCGATTAGATAAGTATTTAGCAGACGCCGGAATAGGAACACGTTCTGAAATAAAAAAATATATCAGACAGGGATTTGTTTGTGTAAATTGTACCAAAGCCACAAATCCGGATATTAAAATAAATCCCAAAACAGATCAGGTGTCCTTTAAAAAACAGCTGATTCAGTTGGCTGAATTTGAATACTACATTTTAAACAAACCCTCCGGCTATGTCAGTGCCACAAAAGATAATGCATCTCCCACTGTACTATCATTAATTAAAAGTAACCGAAAAGATTTGTTTCCTGTAGGGAGATTAGACAAGGACACAGAAGGTCTTCTACTCATAACTAATGATGGCGCTCTTTCCCACAGGCTTTTATCCCCAAAACACCACGTAAACAAAACTTACTATGCGGTTGTTGAAGGAGAAGTAACCTCAAATGATATATGTGCCTTTGAACAAGGCTTAATTATTGGGGCTGAAGATTTACCCGCTGCAATGCCCGCAAAGCTTACAATTATCGAACCTTATAATGCGCAAGCAAACCTCTCCTATGTCCATGTTACAATACAGGAAGGAAAATTCCATCAGGTAAAAAGAATGTTTCAGGCAGTCGGTAAAAAAGTGGTCTATCTAAAACGGATACAAATGGGCTCCCTTATTCTTCCGCCAGATTTGTCCCCCGGCGATTACCGCCCCTTAACTGAGGAAGAACACAAAACGCTTTTAAAATGTATATCACATTCATAGTGCTTTACCGATTTAAAGCATTGACATATTTCTTTTCTTCCACTACAATAAAAATGGATTAAAACCATTACTATTCATTTTTAGTTTACATAACATAATTGGAGTATAAAATGAAAGAACATAAAGATTTTTGTATCGGATTTATCGGACTGGGATTAATCGGCGGCTCTATCGCAAAGACGATACGGCGCGTTTATCCCCATACTACAATTTTGGGGTTTGATGTGGATCAAAATGCCCTTTCTGCCGCTTTAGAAGACCGTACGCTTTCCCGGACTGTAACTTCCATTGAGGCAATGCATAACTGTGACTATATTTTCCTTTGTGCCCCCGTCCATTATAACATCGCTTATCTTCCTATATTAAAGAGAATTATGAAGGATAATTGCATATTAACTGATGTGGGCAGTGTAAAAAGTGATGTCTGCGAGGCAATTCACGCTAATGAACTGGACGGATATTTTATCGGCGGGCATCCCATGGTTGGTTCTGAGCGCAGCGGCTATGATGCTGCAAATGACCGCCTGATTGAAAATGCATATTATTTTGTAACTCCTTCTGCTTCTGTAAGCGTGGAATATACCGAAAAGTTCCGCACCTTTTTGGAAGACCTTGGAGCAATCCCTATTATTTACAGTCCAGCGCAGCATGATGAGATTACTGCCTATATCAGCCATATCCCACATGTAATTGCCTCCTGCCTTGTCAATCTGGCAGCGGACAATGAGGATCAAAATGGCATGTTAAAGCAGCTTGCTGCCGGTGGATTCAAAGATATCACCCGTATTGCCTCCTCCAATCCTGTAGTCTGGGAACATATCCTTCTAAGCAATCCATGCCATATAACAGCAGGACTTAAACAGTTTATTGACAGACTGGAAACCATGATAACTGCCATTGAGACAGAAGATGCAAGAAGAATTTATTCCTTTTTTGAACAGGCAAGGGATTATAGGAATTCCGTTCCTGAGCATGCCACCGGTGTCATCCGTATGAATTATGAGGTATATGTCGATATTCCTGATGAACCCATGGCCATAGCGAAACCGGTATCCCTTATCGGTGAAGCTGATATAAGCTTAAAAAATATTGGCATCACCCATAACCGTGAGGATAACGAAGGTGTTCTTCGTCTTTGCTTCAATACCAGTGAAGATGCCACTGCCGCCGCCCGGCTGTTACGGGAACAGGGTTACCCTGTCTATGAGCGTTAGCTGACCCAAAACGGACCATTTATATAAAAACACATAACAGGAGGACATGATGAAAATAACACATTACCAAAAACTAAGGGGAGAAATTACAGTCCCCGGAGATAAATCCATTTCCCACAGAAGCATCATGCTTGGGTCACTGGCAAAAGGAACTACTGAAGTAACCGGCTTTTTACAGGGTGCTGACTGCCTGTCTTCTATTTCCTGTTTTGAAAAAATGGGAATTACAATTGAAAATAATGTTAAAACCGGTACAGTACGGATTCACGGAAAGGGATTACATGGATTAACAAAACCCTCTGATATTTTAGATGTGGGCAACAGCGGAACAACCACAAGGCTGATGTCGGGTATTTTAGCCGCACAGCCATTTACAGCAACAATAGATGGGGATGCCTCAATTCGCAAGCGTCCAATGGGACGTATAATAACTCCACTTTCCATGATGGGAGCACGGTTTGAAAGCCTCGCTGCCGACCAGTGCGCACCCTTTAAGATAACCGGAGGACGTTTAAAGGGAATTGCCTATACCTCTCCGGTGGCCTCTGCCCAGGTGAAATCCGCAATTTTACTTGCAGGGCTCTATGCCGATGGAGAAACCAGCATAACAGAACCATTTTTATCCAGAAACCACACAGAATTAATGCTCAAAGCCTTTGGAACTGATGTCAGAAGCAACGGCACAACCGCAACAGTCAGACCTGCTTCAGAATTAACTGCACAGCAAATATCCGTCCCAGGAGATATTTCTTCTGCCGCTTATTTTATTGCGGCGGGACTTATCACCCCGAACTCTGAAATTACAATTAAAAATGTGGGAATTAATCCTACAAGGGACGGCATTTTAACTGTCTGCAAAGCAATGGGAGCAAATATTCAAATTTCAAATATAAAGGATGGCATTGGTGAACCGGCAGGAGATATTACAGTATCCACCAGCGAATTACACGGCTGCACCATTGAAGGAGACATCATACCAAAACTTATTGATGAAATTCCCATTATTGCAGTTATGGCTGCTTATGCAAAAGGAACTACCATTATTAAAGACGCACAGGAATTAAAAGTGAAGGAATCTAACCGTATTGATGTTATGGTGAAAAATCTTTCTGCCATGGGCGCAGATATTGAGGGGACTGAAGACGGTATGATTATTCATGGTGGCAGACCACTCCACGGCGCAGTCATTGACTCAAAGCTTGACCACCGCATTGCAATGAGTTTTACCATTGCCGGTGGAAATTCCGACGGAGAAACAGAGATTACCGGTTCTGAATGCGTAAACATATCCTATCCTGCTTTTTATAATGATATCAATCTCCTTATGAGATGAACCCGTTTATTCCTGCGAGCAACGAGCCAAGCGGCTGCTTGCAGACATTTGGCGGCTGCGGGACAGCCTGCTAAACAGGCAGGCTGTCCCTTACGCAAAGCGCTCCCCAGCCAACAAGCGGTGAAGGCCGTTGCTGCTGAAAAGGCAGCTCCTTTGCTCCCCTTATTAAATTTACTCTGATTTTCTCTCCATACATGTAGGGATCATTTCCATTTATAATTCCCCACTGCATTAACAATGCGGCAGCACCGGTCACAAATGGCGCCGCAAAGGATGTACCGGTAAACAAACCATATCCCCCGCCTGCAAGACAACTGTTTATGTCTACCCCGGGTGCCGCCAAATCCGGTTTTTCTCCCATAGCCCGCTGCAGCTCACTTCTCTCTGTTCCCCTTCCTGAAAAAACTGCCTGAGTATTATTAATTGAATTATATGCCGCAACAGAGATTACGGACCGTGCCGTAGAAGGAATCACCAGTGTCCTATACAAATCAGGCTGCGAAAAGGAAACCTCGGCAGAAGTACTTCCCCGTACCGGAAGCCACATATTATATACACCTGATACAATGCGTTTTGGAATTAAAATAATTTTCCAGATACCCGGTGTAATATATTGCTGTCTGGGTATCCAGGAAATAAAAATCTCCTGCTGCGGATTATATGGTGTAGGTTCACTGTAATATACAGAAATATTTTCTCCTGGCAGCCGGTAGTTCCATACATCCATATCACTGCCAAAGGGACCAACTCTCCTCCCCGTAGGTGCCTCAATCATTACATCGAAAATATCCTGATAAGCTTTCCAGATTTGTAAATTAAATGCCGTCACATAATCAGCTACATAAAGCTCTACAATTTCTTCCCTGCCTTCCTCTAAAATACCTGCTGCATGCCTTCCTGTTATCGCATCATTTCCGGCACCAGCTGCAATGGACACCCTGTATAAATCAGAAACTGTATCAATATAACGCTCCAGCATGGAGTCCCCACTATGGTCTCCATAATTATTTCCATAACTAATATTGATTGCAATTGGCTTATTTACAGATATAGCATATCTAATGGAATAATCAATTGCACGCATAAGCTGTGTTGTGCGTGGAAATCCCCTTTCATCTGCATTTCCAAGCTTTACTGCCACAATAGAAGCTTCAGGTGCCATACCTATAATATTTCGGCTGGATGATCGCCCATTTCCTGCCATAATTCCAAGCACTGCTGTCCCATGCCCGCTTACATCATTTTCCGGAACAATTTTTCTACCTTCATTTCTCCCTGCCCGTATCGCCTGATTAATATCCTCCGGTCCATACTCACTTCCCGTAGTAAACCCCTGCGGTGGTCTACCCGGTACAGTCTGATCCCATAATGCTACAATCCGCGTTGTTCCATCCGCATTTTGAAAGTCCTCATGGAAAAAATCAACTCCCGAATCCAAGCATGCCACAAGCACACCTTCCCCGGTCAAATCATAATCCGGAAGACGCAGCCGGTTGACACAGGATGCCGCTATTCCTTCCATTACTGCTAAAATCAGATTTTTAGGTTTTTCAATATAATCAATCTGAGGATACTCTGAAAGGCGTTTGATAAGATTTTGCGGAATCCGAATAATTGCATACCCACCAAGAAGCTCCTCAATGGAAATATTTAATTCCCGTTTTATTTCCGTCAGGCTACCGGTATAACGAATAATTAATTCCCACTCATCAAACTCTTCCAAGTATCCCACATTTAAATCCAGGCTTTTTTCCCTCTCCTCTTCCGGAGTATCAATTGCAACATTTAAATCAGGGCTAATTACATTCTCCATAATCAAAAAACCATATGCCATCCATTATAATAGCATATGGTTTTCATTATTAATATGTTCCATGTTCATTTTTCACCTAATCAAAAAAACTCTGTTTTGTATTTATGCCTTAAGGAAATAAGTCTTTTAATACTTGTTCGGCAGACATATTCCGGTAACCGTCAGGGTCAGACAATACTGCCTTATCTCCGGTTGTATACCAGCGCATCTGCCCATAATGGGATAAATACGCCTTTCCCTTTACGGCAGCGGGATATTTCTTATACCATTCCCCATAATATTTTTTCATATATTTTTTAGACAGTTTAAAAGCCTGACTGTTTTTCTTACCCTTTGGAGTAACAGTTCCCGCAAGCTGGACACCCGAAGGTGAGGAATGTACAAGTACGACACTGCCATCACTGCACTGCCCAACCACAATCCAAACATGCCCGCAGCATTTGCATGTGGAACTCATGATATCTCCTGCTTTATAATTTTTAACATTTTTTGCAGAAGTATACTTGCCAAAACCAAGACCTGCTAACTTCTTTGCCTGCTTAGAGGCCGAATATACATAGCCCTTTTTATTTTTCGACGTATTCATTACATTATAAACTGTCCAGCCTACATATCCGGAACAATCTAATCCATTGTTAATCTGATACCTGTAGTTTTTATAATTGTAGGATGATTTTTTATTTTTTGCAAACTGTCTCCATTTAGGGCTTAATCCTATACGCTTTGCATCAGGACCTGCTCCGGTATCTGCCTTATTCCAGCCACCACCCCAGACATACATTGTAGCTCCAACCGGTGAGATTGCTGTGTTCAGAAAATTTTTCACAGTAGATTTCCCAGAAACCGGAACTGTTGTAGAAGCCTTATCACTGGGTTTACTATATATGTAAGTCCCATTTTCCTGATATGCCCTGACATAATAATAATATTCTTTTCCCGGCTCTTTTTCCGTTAAAACTGCCTGGCATGAAGTTACCTTCTTACATTCTAAATAATCATCGTCCTCTACTGCTTCAAAAATCTGATAACCTGAAGCACCTGCCACAGGTTCCCATGAAACTGCAATTTTATTTTCTACCGCTGTCGCCATAATTCCCAACGGCTTCTGCTTTTGAAAAGCAGTCTTTGCATAACAATTCATTGAAAAAATATTTACCATAATCCATATTATGCCTGATAATAGCAAAACATGACTTCTTTTCGTATACACTAATTCAACTCCTTTTTAATAATTACCTGCACTGCCTATTCATCCAGATGAATTCCCGCTAACAATGCCCCAAAAGGATTATTGGGAATCTCCTCACTTTTGTAATCAAACTCTTCAATGACATCAGTAACAATGTCCGAGGTATTGGTTTCGACATCCCTGATACTCAGACTAATCTTACCATCCTTTATCTCTAAGACTTTAACCTTTACCTTCTGTCCGACACTCAAAACCTCTGATGGCTTTTTAATTCTCTTCATACATATTTTTGAAATGTGGACAAGACCTGACAACCCATTATCAAGCATGACAAAGGCACCATAAGGCATTAAGGATTCCACTGTGCCCTCAAATACAGAACCAGGTATTATCATGGACATTTTCTTTCTGTCGTTTTCCGCTTCTCTCTCCTTCAAAACCGATTTTGCAGATAATACCAGTTTACGGTTATTTTCTTCCACTGTAATGACTCTGGCATCAATCTGTTTTCCAACATAATCTTGAGTGTTTTCTACATATCCAAGATCTAACTGGGATGAGGGAATAAATGCACGGATTCCTTCTAAATAAGCCACCACACCTGCATTAACCGACTCCTTAATACGCACTGTAACAATAGTCTCCTCCTCCAAAAGCTGCCGCAAATGTTCCCATGCCGAAACTTCATTGGCTTCTTTTAAAGATAATAATACATTACCGTTTCCATCATCTGTTTGGATAACAACCGCCCTAACGCTCTCTCCAATTTTCAAATCCTTCATCGCAGAAAAATCAGGGTCGTCAGAAATTTCAGAAAGCGGAATCACACCCGGTGCATAGTAGCCCAAATCCAGGGTTACTGCTTCGTCATTTATATCCACAATCATCCCGTTAATCATTTCACCTTCTTTAATCACTCGAAATGAATTTGAAAGCTCCTTCTCAAAATCTTCCATTGTTTCGTTTGCCATAATCAATCCCTCCTAATAATTTAAATTATACCATGTACTATAAAATCAGGCAACTTATCAATATTGGTAATCAGGCACTTCCCGGTAATCAGTCAGGGAAAAATTGTCACGGAAATATTTACCTATATAATTGGTTACCTTTTTTGCTCCCCTATAATTTAAATGGTCTCCACCATCCTTCGTGTCTTTACTCCAGTTTATATCCACCTCTTTGCCCAGGTTTAAGTCCACATAGGCAATACCATGGGAATCTGCCCATTCTTCTACACCATTATGCTTTTTAAAAGACCAGTTCTTCGCAGATGGCGTACTCACCAAAATAAATTCCGTATCATTTTCACCACACAAAGCAACAATCTTTTCAAGATAATAGCTTACATCATCCGATACTTTCTCCTTCTTATTCGTTTTTTGCATATATTTGCCGCCCTTATATGGCTTTATATCCTTTCTTACAATAAAACCTCTTTGCTCCTGTTTTTTAAGATCCCAGCTTTTTGGCAGCATTCTTCTGGCAAACCTTTTCCAGCTGACATGGTTTGCAAATAAAGGCACGGAATCTGTCAAATAATTAAGTACAATATCATTACTCTCTTTCTCATTCAGTTCACGGAAAAGACAATTTGCTTCTAATACAACGACCTTGGGTGACTGGGTCTCAAAGCAATCCTTTAATATTGCATAAGAGTCACAAACCTTTTGTGCTGCCGTGCCACATACAAATGAAGAATAACCGTACCGGGAATAGAGATACTTCGGTGAAAAGCTTGAATAGCTTTCACTGTCACCAAAAAAAAGCACCTCTAAGCTGTTGTCCGGTTCTCTTCTAACAGCTGCAGTTTTCACACTGACGGAAAGGGAATCATACACATATAATCCGTCTTTCCGCCTGAAAAAGTACGATAATATCAGAACAAATATGACTAAACCCAATAGGAATCCGGCACATTTAATTATATTTCTGTTTATCTTCAATTTTATTCCCTCCGTTTAATGCACCTAATAAGCTGCATAAATCATATCCACAATGGTATAGCCTGCACCATAAGCACCAAATATCACAATGAGAAAGATTACTGCATACCAAAAGCTCCACCGCAGTGGCATTTTGAATGAAGCAACCTTATTGCGAATAGAAATACCTTTTTCATGAATGATATCTACAAGAAAGACAACAAATAGGCTTGCCACTGCCAGGATAATATCATATTTATCCAAACCAATATCTGCCTCTTTTAATACAGAAATATGAAAATCAGTACATATTTTTCCCAGCATTCCAAAGCCCTGTGCAACAGTTTCCGCCCTGAAAAACATTTCTCCAAGATTAATAATCACAAAAAGCTTCACACCTGTCAAAAGCCGCCATCCGATTTTTTCTGTGTTTATGTGCATGCGTGCAATCCATTTTTTTCTGGGTGCCTCTGTTATATTTTCTAAAAATATCAGCACAAAATAGTACATGCCATAAAACAGATAGGTCCATCCGGCACCGTGCCAGATTCCGTTGGAAAGCCATACAAAAAACAATGCGATGGTAGGTGCAACAAATTTGCTGACATTGATTCCCCAGACACCCTTTACCTTTTTGGCAAGCTTCTTCACAGGCTTTGCCAATGAGATTGGATAAAATATATAATCTTTGAGCCAGGTTCCCAGCGTTATATGCCATCTCCGCCAAAAGTCTCCTGCACTGTCTGCAAAGAAAGGCTGCCGGAAATTTTCAGGCAGCTTCACGCCAAATATCTCACCGCTTCCCAGTATAATATCCATGCCACCTGAAAATTCTGTATAGAGCTGGAACGTATAACATATAACTGCCACTGTTACTGCCGAACCATCATACCGCTCATAATCACCAAATATCTTAAAAATTACCGGGGCAAGCCTATCCGCAACCATCATTTTTTTAAACAGCCCCCACAAAATCCGCTGGTATCCGTATACCAAATTATTGTATTCAATGCTACTGCCTGAAAAAAGGGATTCTGCCGTCTCAGAATATCTGCTTATGGGTCCTTCCATAATCTGTGGAAAAAAGCTTAAATACAGTGCTGTTCTTGCGAGGTTTTTGTCTGCTTTTACCGTCCCTCTGTACACATCTGTCATATAAGATATGGTCTGTAGCGTATAGTAGGATATTCCAATGGGTGCCAGCAGGGTAATGCCAAAGACTTTCAGGTATTTAAATATAACCAGCATTCCAAGGGTAACAAAAATACCTGCCGCCAGTACACACCGTTTTCTTTTTGTCAGTTGTTTCCCCTTCACGGAGGAATGCTCCGACACATAGTCCAATACCCTGCCGGTACCATAAGTCGCCAATGTAGCGATAAACAGATAAACAATGAGCCATTTGCTTACCATCCAGAAAAAAATGTAATCGGCGGCAAGCAGTACTATAAAACGATACCGTTTTTGCACAAGCTGGTACAAAATCACCACAGCAGGCAGAAACAGCAGGCTATAGGTCAGTAAATGATACTCCAATTTAATTTTCCTCCTTTAACCGGCAGATCATCTCCCATAGCGCAGCTGCTGAATTGAAATTGCCGGGAGTAAGCTCTGCAGGTGACACCTCAATGTCAAATGCCTCCTCAATTTCAGACACAAGGGACAGAATGCCAAAAGAATCCAAAATGTGGTCGTCAATCAATGTGGTACAGTTTTCAACATCCTCTCCCGGTACAAGCTCCTCTAAAATTTCAATTAATTCTTCCATTTTCTTTTTCCTCCATTTTTCCATTTAATAAATTAGTTTCTATTTTTTCTCTTAAAACCTGGATATTCCCATTCTCATCAGCTAAAAGCACCTGAGGCAGTTCCCTGCTTAAAAACATTGCCATACCCTCAGTCACTGCATAAGCGCCACACCGTTCAAATACAAGAATATCTCCTATGTCAAATGCATTAAGTTCAATTCCCCGCACCAGCACATCATTCACGGTACACAGGGAGCCGCATATGGTCCACATGCCCGGTTCTTTGGCATATATGCAGTCTTCTATATCAGAAACATTCGATGCCCTTTCATCACACGGTCCGCTTCCTGCTGAATCTTTCGATAAATTACCCATCCTGATAAGCCGGGTATATGGTATTTTCATTCCCATCATCTGTCCATAGTAGTTGAGCTGGTGGATACCGCCATCCACAATAACAAAACCCGTTTTACCGGTATGCTTGATATCCATGATGCGTGTCATATAATATCCACAGTCCCATGTCAGGAATCTTCCAAGCTCGATGGAAATGTGTTCGTATGCACCTACATCTGACAGCAGGCTGCTTAACATGTCAAGCTGTTCACTGCTGTCCCCGGCAGCAAGCTCATCACCCCCAGCATTTTCAAAATAGGATACCATAAGCCCCGGACCGTATTCCAGCTCAAGGCTGCCGGTGTCATATTGTTCCCGCAGTTTTGCACCGTAGGCATCAAGCATCTGTAATTCACTCTCGATTTTTTTCCTCTTCTTCTGTGTGCCGGCATAATAATGAATCCCAATTACATCCATCACATTGTCAGCCTGTATCATTGCAAGCACCCGCTCTAATGCCGCTTCATCCATGCCGAACTGATTGCCGCTTGAAAGTCTCAGCAGTACCTTAAGCCTTCTGCCGATTCCGTCTGCACATTGCCTTAGTATCCGGTAGTGCAGTTCGGATTCAATTGTATAAATGCCTGCCCCCCGGCTATAGGATAATATCCTATCCATAGATGCCGTAGTTTTATTTACTCCTGATACTACAATCTTTTCCGGATCAATGCGCTCTCGAATGCAGATTTCATATTCACCCGGAGAACAGACCTCCAGCCTGTCCACCATTCCGGCAAGCACCCCTGCCATAAACGGATTTGCCTTCATTGCAAAGCAGAGCATTGTTCCTGCCGGAAGTCTGCTTCGTATCAAATCCACCTGCTGTACCAGCTTTTTTTTATGAAAGACATATGTGGGTGTTTCATAATTAGCCGCTATATATTTAAACATATCCTGTTGCATGTAATCCTCACCCTTTCGTTTTTTTCTCGTACATATCCCTTAGAAGCTTTCTGTCTGTTTTGCCGTTTTTCGTTAACGGAAGCGTTTCCACACAACGGAGTATGTTTGGAAGCATATACTCAGGAACCTTCTGCTTCATCTCATAGAGAACCTGCTTTTTGTCATCATTTCCCACATAAAATGCAACAATCTTTCCCTTTTTCTCATCAAAAAAGCAGCAGGCATGCTCCACAGAGCTGACACTCCCAAGAACACTCTCAATTTCTTCCAGTTCTATACGGTGTCCCATATGCTTAATCTGGAAATCCTTTCTTCCTGCAAAGTAAAGCATTCCGTCACTCCCATAATATGCCAAATCCCCTGTCCGGTATATGGTTTCGGGAAAATCGTCCTGTAGCGGGTTTTTTGTAAATGCCTTACTGGTGGCAGTGGGATTTTTATAATATCCAAGCGCAAGCGCCGTTCCAGCTACACACAGCTCCCCTGTCACTCCTATGTTGTCAGGGGAGATTTCCCTGTCACCTTCATCCAATAAAAATACCCGCTCATTTGCAAATGCATTCCCCATTGGAAGTCTGTCATCATCCGAAAATTCCCGATCCAGGATATAATATGTGCAATTGCAGGTAATTTCAGTCGGTCCGTATAAATTGACAAACAATGCATCCGGATAATAGGAACGCCATGCATTTAACTGCTTCACAGGCATCATTTCCCCGCTGAACATAATCTTGTTTATTCGTGACGGAACCTTATGCTTTAACCCATGCAGACGGTTTAACAGGCACAGTGCGGACACCGCCCAAATAAGCGTTGTCACCTTGTTATCATCTAACATATCCACAACTGCATTGGGAAACATAAAATATGATTTTGGAATAATAATCAGTGTTGCCCCCATTTTCAAGGTGCTGTAGATATCCTTCACTGACACGTCAAAATCAAAAGGTGCCTGATTGCCTATAACATCATCGCTGGTAATATGAAATTCTTTCGTAAATTCTCCTATAAAATCAATCACGGAGCGGTGGCAAATCAATACACCCTTGGGAACACCCGTTGAACCTGATGTAAAATTACAATAAACCGGGTCCGTGTCGATTAATCTGTACCGTATGTTCAAAAGCTTTGAATCCGCTTCTTCGGTATCTCCATTATTAAACAGCTCGTCGGTGTATAAAATTTCACTATTATACCCTGCGCTGCAAAGCTTATCTGTGTACTCCCGCTCGGTTATCACAATTGATGACTTTAACACTCCAAGAATTTGCCGGATTCTCTCTGCAGGAAATGATGGGTCAACAAGGGTGTAAAAGCACCCTGCATACAGAATACCCATAAATGCCTTTAGTGTAATAACACTTTTATCCATAAAGACTACAATAGGTTTTCTGATGTCTGTTTTCCCAGCTAATAATGCTCCTATTTTTTTGGCATCTGTGAGCAGTTCACCATAAGTACATGAGGTCTTGTCATCCCTTGCGGCGGTCTTGTCCGGAAAAGACGCTGCACTTACCTCAAGATACTCCAAAACATTATCCATAACTTTCTCCAATCTATAAAACAAGGCTTTGCCCTGTATTTTTGACATATAATATTAAAACATATTTTTCCTCTATATGAAACAGAAAAATTCTTAAGAATTCTTAAGTTAAAATTATATTAATATATAATCTCTGTGATAACCAGTTAATTAGAAGATGATATACTAAGACAACAGCGCAATCAATATATGATTTATATCCAAAATGGGATGGGCCGAAAGCACCAGCTGTAGTGATTCAAAATTATTGAAGGAATGTTCTACCTCTTTAGAATATGCATGTGCAACCAGCACCTGATCTTCAAATAAAAATTCCTTTTTCTGTTTTAGCCATAACGCCACATCCAGCTCTAATATCACCAAATAGGATACCACTGCAAATTTTACTTTTGTATAAGCATCATGATCATAGGCTGCCCCCAAAAAGTAATTGAATATGTAGTAAACCAATATATGTTCAAACTCATACTCCGCCTCATGATAATAATGAATAAATTCCTGATAGGATATAGTATAATCACGCAAAAAGCTATCTGTATTCTCACTCACTTCATTATTTAAGAGTCCCTCCGTCAAAAGCCTGGCTCTCAAATTCTCACTTCCATGCATTATTTTCATTCCGTCTGACAGAAGGGTTGCCCATTCTTCCTTAATGGTTTCCAGTCCCTCATGCATATTAAGAATCTGTCGCATCCATTCCTCTTTTTGGGCAGACTTTTTTGTGTGTTCATTAAAATACTGCTCCAGCCACTCTCTATTTTCTTCTTTCTTATAAACATTGAGTTTATCTGTTATTTTTCCATAATCTTTGCTGTCAATAAATTGTTGTATTTCATAACCTAAAATCAAAACCTTTGCAGCACGCTTTTCAATTGGCACATTTCGGTTTTGCAAAGTTTCAAAAATGTACTCCCTCACATCATACAACATACAATAAAGCGGCTTATCCAGTTTATTAGAATTTCCCCTTTTCCAAAATGCAAAAGATTTAACCGGCTCTATGTGCTTTAGTCCATAATCTTCATCCGTTCCCTCGTTGCAGATAAAGGATATCTTCTGTGTCTTTGACAGCATAATTCTGCTAACCTCCGGACAGGACATGGTAAGGCTTACCTCTTTCAGATTATCAAATTCTTCCACATGCCGAGGAAAATTAGTACAGGTTTCACATAATGCTTCCTCACCTATTTCAATAAAAATATCGCACAAATTTTTATCGTTTAAAAACGGACATCTTGTACCATTTAAAACAAACTGTTTTGCGTGCACATTTGTATTCTCCTTTAATCTTTTACCAAAATCACCCTTTTCTTTCAGATAACGCTTCATTGATGCCTCATCCAAATCAATTTCCCAATTCTCACAGCATGAATCTTCGCAAATTCCGCCAACACAATGAAACTCTTTATAATAATCTGCTGTTCTGTATTTCATTCCTTTACTTAAACTCCTTCGCACCATTTATGCAATACTGTTTTACAAACCAAGTTCCAACTGCTTCTCCTTCTAATATCCGGTATATGTTTTCCGGGTCATTTCCATGTGCAATATGCATGTCCATTCCATGTGTTACTGCATATTCTGCAGCCTCAAGCTTTGTCACCATTCCACCGGTTCCCCGGTTAGAACCTGCTCCTGAACCCAGAGCTTTTATATCGTCAGTAATTACTTCCACCTTATGAATCAGGTTGACTGACACCTCCCCGTTGGGATTACCATCATATAATCCCTCTATGTCAGATAGAATAATC
>JAIDHZ010000274.1 GCA_029052995.1 Lachnospiraceae bacterium
ATAATTTGTTTCGTGCCTCTGCAAGTCGTTGTTCCAGCTCGTCATGATCTGGTTTTACTTCTTTTACGAAATCTGTTAACATTGTAACGCACCCCTTTCCGTTCAACTGTATTTATCCATCAGGTTTTTCTTTAGTAACTGTTAATAAATAACTTTTAAGAAAGACCTCCGTTTAATTAATATTCCAAACGAAGGCCTCCTAAATACACACATTTGTTATTAGATTCTATTTACTGAACAACTGCTTACTTCATAAGCTCTTTGATTTTCAGAGCTTTATCAATACTTCCCTCGACCTTAAGCTTGCCAAGGGTAAATGCTGCAACCGGATCCTGCTTTCCTGACAAAATCTTCATTAATGTCTCGCCACTACATATAAACAGCGCATCTCTGTCAAAATACTCATAAGGCTCAATGCTTAACTTGCCATCCTTTACTTCTGCATAAAATGCGCCCTCACCTTCACCGGTAATATTAAACTGATATGCCAGCTTCTCCTTCACATTGCTTACATCTGCATCCTTAAACATATCTTTTACCTTGTTAAAAATCTCTTCGTAAGTCATAAATATTATATCCTCCTTCTGCTCACTACAACTCCTTGTTCTGTTCCATGAAGGCAAAAATGTCGATTCATGTTACAAAATGTCAAATAATCAACTTTTCCCGCCTCTATGTCTATTATTGTACCATAGGCATACATATAACGCAAGGAATAATTAATTTATTAAAAGTATATCCAACATTCGGTTTATTAAACCAAAAAACACTATTCCTTTTCTTAATCAACAGCAATCCCATGTATAGATTACCTTAGTAAAATCTCTCCTTCGCAAATCCTCTTTTGAAATAAAGAAATTCCCAATACCACTGTCTCCCCACATAATCTCACAGCTTTCTGTTCCACCGCTGTCAATTTGTAATAACAGCGTATCATATCTTTCCATGCCATCCACATATCCTCTCGGATCATCCTGGGTAAATGCAGGATAACCCAAAAGCTTATTTCCAAATCCGCTTAGAGACTCAAAACAGAACCGCAGCAATTCATCCGGCAAATCATAAAAATCCACCAAATCGGAATTCGGATAAACTGTCTTCCAGCAGTTCATAAATACTTTTCTAAAAAGGTAATGCTCTGTTGAAATAGGTTCTACAGATTTTAAAAAATGCAGTCTTAACTCATCTTCAACAGGAAAATAGTCAACCTTTCCTTTTATGTAAGGCTGGTATTTTTTCTTTACTTCCTCTGTGGTAATTGAAGTATCTATATTATCCCAAAATAACACACGACTGGCATCCGTAGTACAATAAGCTTCAAAATCTACACCGGCAAAATCATCATTCAATACCCAAAACTGTAAAATACCCTCTTCCGGAAAGGTGTCATTATGCGGTAATTCCTGCATATTAATCTGGGCTAATAACCTCAATACATTGCCGTTACAATCCACCGGAGGGTTTACACCTCTTGGCAGATACGGCCTGCCGCCAAATTTACTCTCAAAAAGCCTTGGTGTATCATCACAAAGTCTAATACGTATTACTTCTCTTTTGGTATCTGCTCTCAATTTTTCTAATACATTTTCCAACATTCCTTTTGTAACAGGCATAATATTCAACCTCCTGTTCAAGTCAATACTCCCGCAGCAAGCTATGGGATATTGAGCGTTACTGCTGTGGCAAAATATCCATGCATGCATGGCTCGTTGCACACGGAAATAAAAATTATGAAAAACAAATAATTTTAGAATAAATCTACATCTAGTATAGCAAAATTATTGCCGTTTAGCAATCAAAAGCGATAAATAATTTATAGACATTGTTCCCGTTTACGGTTATAATAAAAGCAGTTTATAACAAAGGAGAATTACAATGTATAAAACAAACATGCAAGAAACTGAAAACCGAAAGATTACCGAGAAAATGGACAACATAACAATATTTGAATACCAGCAGGATTTGAGCAATTCCATGTCAAACGCCATGCAGGAGTATTATGCCTCCAAGATGAATGTCCGTAAACGGCAGGTTATGATTGAACTTGACGAAAAGCATCAGGCAATTATTCAGGCCGGAGCAATGCAATGGACTGTCGGAAAAGTGTCCAGTGGAACAAATGTAAAAGGCGTAGGGGACTTTGCCAAAAAGCTCGTAAGCTCTAAGGTCACAAATGAAAGTGCCATTAAGCCCTGCTACAAGGGTGAAGGTATTCTTGTGTTAGAACCAACCTACAAATATCTGATTATTGAAGATGTATCTAAATGGAATGGCATGGTAATTGACGATGGTCTGTTTCTTGCCTGCGATGCCAACACAGAGTTAAAAACCATAGCGCGTAGAACGCTTTCTTCTGCCATTGCCGGCGGAGAAGGACTGTTTAACACCTGCCTTACAGGAAGCGGTCTTGCTGTATTAGAATGCCCATGTCCAAGAGAAGAGCTTGTAGAGGTTGAGCTTCAGGATGATGAATTAAAAGTGGACGGAAGCTTTGCCATTGCATGGAGCAACAGCCTCAGCTTTACTGTTGAGCGCTCCACCAAAACATTAATCGGCTCTGCAGCAAGTGGTGAAGGGCTTGTCAATGTTTACCGTGGAACCGGTAAAGTGCTTATGGCACCGTTGTAGAATTTGAGGAATTGTTCAGAGGGCAAATGAACCCTTTGAGTATTTACAGATTTTCAAAAGGGGCTTTTGGAATCCATAAGCCCCTTAACATTTCAATTTTACTATTCCTTTTCTGCCTTAAGCACACTTTGGAATTCTTTCATATCCTTTGCAATCTCCCCACTTAAAAGTAACAGACAGATTAAATTCGGAATTGCCATTAACGCATTTGCAATATCAGATAAATTCCATACGAGGTCCAATGTCTGTGTTGCGCCAACAAAGGCAATCAGTGAGAAAAGAATACGATAAACCATATTATATTTATGTGTTTTTAATATGTACTCAAATGCCTTCTCACCATGATACTCCCAGCCAAGAATTGTAGAAAATGCAAATAATGCAATCCCAATGGATACCAGCCATCCTCCGGCAGAACCAAGCACAGTCTTAAATGCCTGGATTGTAAGAGATGACCCCTGCACTAACTCGTTAAAGCTATAGCTGCCGTCTTCTGCAAAAATATGAATATTTTTATCGGCATCATTCCATGTACCTGACAGTATACCGTCACCGGCAGATGCTTTTGCTGCTCTGTCCTGTTCTGTTTCCGGCAGACAATCTTTATTTCCCTCATATGGTGTCAGCACTATTGAATCACCCCCATACTCCAGCGTTACCCTGTCTCCCTCCAACGTCATCTCATATGGGTATTTTGTATTATCACCATTTTGATAATCTGCCTGTATCGTCACAGTATTCCCACTTACAACATATGTTCCGTTTGCCGACATTGAAGTCATACCCAGCACACCGGAAGAAGCAATTGCAAGGCCGGTAATTGTACACACAACAATAGAATCCCAAAATGTACCTGTCATGTTAATGTAACCCTGACGTACTGGGCTATCTGTTGTTGCAGCTGCAGCTGTAATTGCAGCAGAACCCATACCAGCCTCATTTGAGAATACCCCTCTGGCAACACCAAAGCGCATGGCTCCCATCATGGACGCCACTACAGTACCCAGCGCTCCTCCGGAAACCGCCTTTAAAGAAAATGCCATAGAAAAAATCTCTGCCAAACCAGAAGGCAGATTGCCAATATTGCCGATAATGACAATCATACCTGCAATAACATAAAAAACTGCCATAAATGGTACAATAACAGAGGACACCTTAGAAATTGATTTTATTCCACCTACGATGATAATAAGGGCAAGTACCGTAATAACAATGCCCATCAATGACAAAGACCAGCCAAATGTCTCATTTAATGCAGATGCAATGGAATTTGCCTGGGTCATATTACCAATTCCAAATGATGCTGCCACTGTGAAAAGCGCAAACAGCCATCCAAGTATACTTCCAACAGTCTTGTTTTTTAACGCTTTTCTCATTGTGTACATCGGTCCACCGGACATTTCGCCCTTTTCATTTACCTCACGATATTTGATTGCCAGCATACATTCCGAAAATTTGGATGACAAACCAAAACATGCAGAAACCCACATCCATACTAATGCCCCGGGGCCGCCGGAAACCATAGCCGTTGCAACGCCAACAATATTACCTGTACCAATTGTTGCCGCAAGAGCTGTAGTAAGGGCTGAGAATGGGGAAACATCCCCCTCTCCTCTGCTCTTCGTCCTCGCCTCTTTGCTCAGTGTACTTTTCAAGGCATACGGCAGATTCCTCCAGGGTAAAAATCCAGTACGTATTGTTAAAAAAATACCTGTACCTACCAATAGTACCAGCATTACCGGTCCCCAAACAAAATCATCCACTACCTTTACAGTCTCTGAAAAACTCATAAAAACTCTCCTTTCTGTTATTTACTCTATGCAGACATCCTGTTTCACATTACTATCACAGGAAAAGAGGAAGTCAATCCACTGATTTTAACGACTCTGCCATATTAATCCCCTCAAGCTTTCCGGACATAAAAAGACTCACCATCCAGTTAAAACCTAACGTGATAATCAAACTTATAACATAACTAAATACTGTAATACGCTGACGGAAAGTTATACCATCTACATGAATCGAATTCATGACAAAAGCATGCAGGCAGAAACCAATGAAAAGACCGGTCAGTCCTCCCAAGAAGGTCATCGCCACATTTTCCCGGAAAACATAGGAATTGGTTTCGTCCCGGTAAAAGCCTAACACTTTAATCGTTGCAATTTCTCTCATTCTCTCCGTTATATTGATATTATTAAGATTAAAGATTACAATAAATGCAAGCATTCCGGAACAGGCAATCACAAGCAGCACCACAAAATTCATACTTTTCATCATATTTGCCACTCTGTCTTTCGTATCTGCACAGACAGAAACCCTGCTCACACCCTCATCCTTTAAAAGTGCCGCAGAGACAGTATGCACATCCGTACCCTCTGCCACATTGACATACATGGTATTATACTCCGGCTCCATTTTAAACAAGCTTCTAAATGTATCAGCAGTCATAAAGGCATAATGTCCAATATAATTTTGAAATATGCCGCAAACTTTAACTGTCCCCCCTCTATGGCTACTGTCTGAAACCTGTATTGTATCACCGACAAAAACATCCAGCCGCTTTGCAATATCCTGTGAAAGTACCACTTCTCCTTCCTGCGGGAAATCCATGGGTTCTTCATCAACTGAATGCATTGTGATATATCCCGAAAATTCCTGTTCGCTCTGCGGCACCACCAAATTTACCGCCTTTGTCATGCTGTCTGAAGTAATATCCATACTCTTATCATAGCACAGCATCCATTCCTCCATGCCGGAGACTTCCACCGGCTTTTCCTTTACATTTACCAGCATATCATAAATGAAAATCTCATCATACTGTACATTTGCCACATTGGCAATGGAATCCTTTAATCCAAAACCTGTTACAAGAAGCGCCGTACAGCCACCTATCCCGATAGTCATCATAAAAAACCGTTTCTTATACCGGAACAAATTTCTCACTGACACCTTATCCAAAAATTTCAATCGTTTCCATACTATTGAAACCCGTTCAAGCAATATGCGCTTACCCACCCTGGGAGCCTTGGGTCTCATTAACGATGCTGCCATTTCGGAAAGCTCCTGATTACAGGCAACAAATGTAGTTCCTGCAGAACAAAGAAATGCCGCAAAAACGGAAAGGAGAGCCAGATTGCCGTCTAACACATAGTGAAAGCTTCCCAGTTTATACATAATCCTGTATGAAATCCAGATTACATAAGGAAACAACCATGCCCCGCCAAAATATCCAGTCAAACCACCAAACAGGGCTGCACTACCGGAATAAGCCAAATACTTTGCCACTATGTATTTACCGGAGTATCCAAGTGCCTTTAGCACACCAATTTGTGTACGCTGCTCCTCCATCATCCGTGTCATAGTAGTAATACAGACTAAGGCAGCAACAAGAAAAAAGAATGCCGGAAATACATCTGCTAATCCTTCCACAATCTGTGAATCACTTTCATAGCTTGCATAAGCAACATTAGCATCTCTTCCTAACACATAAGTGTCCGGTTTCTCCACTTTTGACAATTCTTCCTTTGCATTTGCTATTGTTTCCTCTGATTTGGCAATCTCTTCATCAAATTCCTGCTTCCCCTCCTCATAATCCTGTTCTCCTTCTTCAAGCTCCTTCCTTGCATCTGCAAGCTTTGTTTCATTTACCGCTATCTCGCTTTTCCCCTTTTCAAGTTCCTTTTTTGCAGCTGCAATTTGAGATGGGGCTTGTTCTAACTGTTCTTTTGCTTTATTAAGCTTCTTTTTGGCCGCCTTTAATTCATTGTTGGTTGCCTCCAAAGTCTTTTTTCCCTCTGAAAGCTTAACATGCGCCGCATCAAGCTGCGTCTTTGTTGCATCTAACGTGTTTTTCGTTTCATCAAGTAAAGAACGCCATGCAGTTAGTTCTGCCTCTGTCTGCTGTATCTGTTCCTCCAAAAGATAAGCTTTTCCTGCCTCAAACTGCTCTTTTTTTAATTTATACTCTGCCTCGCTTTTCTCGTATGCCTTCTTACCATCTTCATACTCTTTTACCCCCTTTTGATATGCCGCATACTGATCATCGTAGCTTTTCTTTGCTTCACTATAAGCAGTCTTCCCTTTGTTATATTTTTCCAGATTCGACTTGTAAGTTTTCTTCCCTTCTTTGTACTCCGCTTCCTTTGCAGCTATGGTTTTTTCGCCATCTGAAATCTTTCTTTTTGCCCTCCCAATTGCCTCTTCTCCATCTGCCAGCTCTTTTCTGCCGTTCTCCAGTTTATCCAATGCATCAGATAACTTCTTCTCTCCTTCTTTACGTGCATCAGCAAGTTCTTTTTCTGCATCAGAAATTTTGTCCTCTGCCTCTGCCACAATCCTCTGATACCAGGCATCTACAGTCCCTTTGCAAATGGTTTCCATCTCTTTTTCTGTGTCTGTCACAAGCATGTCATATTCCTCAGAATAGATTACGCCATGTTCCCCATTTACACATACATAGATTTCTGTGTAATAATCCATATCGTAAGCAGTATAGGGAATATAGACAAATCCATCTAAAGTTCCGGTTCCCAGTGCAGTTGTTCCCCTTTCATGACTGCCATACAAAGGAGAAAATGCAATGCCCACTATGGTATACTCTTTTTCCTTAAAATGTTCTAAATCCTCATCTTCATTTTCCTCCGAAAGGCAAATGGTTTTCCCGATATCACCTACCTCAAAAATCCGTCCATCCGCAACACACTCATTGTCTTTTTCCGGCATCCTTCCATCCACTAATGACAGTTTGTTAATTTTTTCCGGTACAGACATTGTTTTTACTGTCAGCATAACGCCAGCATCCGTGTCAATAATAATATCAGCACTTCTTCCTGCCTCTGCCAGTTCCACAATATCTTCCTTTTCAATATCGGCTGCATCCCCCACATCAAATCCAATGGTAGATATCAGCTTATAATCATAAAAAGAAAGTTCTGAAAAATATTCATCTGCCGAATGCACCATAGCATTTTTTGTTAACTTCAAACCGGAAAAAAAGCCCACTCCTAATGCACAAATTAGTAAAATAGCAATATATCTCCCAAAACTTCCCGTTATTTCCCTGAATGTCGATTTTAATAATGCTTTCATATTATATCACCACTCTAATGTATCCACATCTACCGGATTTGCATTGATCTGCATATCCTTAATGGTACCACTTGCCACGGTGATCACCCTGTCTGCCATGGCCGTCAGTGCCTGATTATGGGTAATAACAATCACTGTAGTCCCCGTCTGCCTACAGGTATCCTGTAACAGCTTCAGTATAGATTTGCCGGTCTTATAATCCAAAGCCCCAGTTGGTTCATCGCAAAGTAATAGCTTTGGGTTCTTTGCCAATGCCCTTGCGATGGCAACACGCTGCTGCTCACCGCCGGATAACTGGGCCGGGAAATTAGCCATACGGTCAGAAAGCCCCACCTGGCCTAATACCATTTCCGCATCAAGCGGATTTCTGCAAATCTGTGCCGCCAGCTCTACATTTTCAAGGGCGGTGAGATTTCCAATCAGGTTATAAAACTGAAACACAAAACCTACATCAAATCTTCGATATGTAATAAGCTCCTTCTTATTAAGGGCTGATATCTTTTTGTCTTCTAATAAAACCTCGCCCGCAGACAGAGTATCCATACCTCCTAAAATATTCAAAATAGTAGTCTTACCGGCTCCTGAGGCTCCCACAATTACACAGAATTCTCCCTGCTCAATTTGAAAGCTTACATCCTTTAATGCATCAATTCTTACCTCTCCGGTCTGATAACTTTTCCTAACATTTTTAAATTCAACAAATGCACTCATAGCAGCTCCCTTGTTTATTAAAGCAATCCTTCAATATATCTCTTATCCACTGTCACTAAAATGCTGTTACCCTGACCCGCTTCTTACGGAAGTCAACAACCCCACTGCAGAGCAGCGGGGTATGTGACCCTCGCAGCAGTCGCCAAATGCGAGCAAGCTTGCACTTGGCTCGTTGCTTTGCGGGAATCAAAAGATTAAGCCGTAGTACATTTATTCATACTACAGCTTTTCTAATTATCTAATGCATTACTTATACTATAGCGGCTTAAAGCCTTCAGCACCATGTTTACAAAACGGACATACTAAATCTGCCAGCAGAGTATCACCTTCATATATATAACATTTCCGTGACAAATTATTTATATGCACTATCGTTCATCAATCGGAATATATTCCTGCCCTTTCTTAACTGCTTTATATGCCGGACGGATAATCTTGCCCTCGTTAATCAGTTCCTCTAATCTGTGGGCACTCCAGCCTGCCATTCTTGCCACTGCAAACAATGGGGTAAAAAGCTCAGACGGCAAACCCAGCATCTGGTACACAAATCCTGAATAGAAATCCACATTAGCACTAACACCCTTGTAAATCTTTCGCTTTTCTGCAATCACCTCCGGTGCCAACCGTTCCACATTTGTGTAAAGTGCATATTCCTTTTCCATCCCCTTTTCAATGGAAAGCTTCTCGACAAATCCCTTGAACACCTTCGCCCTGGGGTCAGAAATTGAATATACCGCATGACCCATTCCATAAATCAGTCCTGCACGGTCAAATGCCTGTTTATCTACCAGCTTCATTAAATAAGCCTTAATCTCGTCGTCATCCTCCCAGTCCTTTACATTCTCTTTCATATCCGCAAACATTTTAGTTACCTTTATATTTGCACCGCCATGCTTCGGACCTTTTAAAGAGCCAAGAGATGCAGCCATGGAGGAATATGTATCCGTTCCTGATGAAGATACAACATGGGTCGTAAAAGTAGAATTATTACCCCCGCCATGCTCCGCATGCAATACAAGTGCCAAATCCAAAATCCTTGCCTCAAGCTCTGTATATTTGCGATCCGGACGCAGCACATACAATATGTTCTCTGCTGTTGAGAGATTGGGCTGCGGCGAATGAATAAACAGACTGTTTCCGTCATGATAATGACTGTATGCCTGATATCCATAAACAGATAACAGAGGTACAACAGAAATCAACTGCAGGCACTGGCGAAGTACATTCGGAACTGAAGTATCATCTGCCTTGGCATCATATGCATATAATGTCAAAATACTCCTCTGCAATGTATTCATCATATCTTTACTGGGTGCTTTTAAAATTATATCCCTGACAAAATGGGTTGGCAGGCTTAATCTGTAATTAGATAAAATTCCCTTTAACCGCTCTAATTCATCTTTCTTCGGAAGCTGCCCAAACAAAAGCAGATATATAGTTTCCTCATATCCAAACCGCTTTTCCTTAATAAACCCGGAAACTATGTCCTCCACATCTACACCCTGATAATACAGCTTACCCTCACACGGTATCATGTCACCATCTTCTACTATATAGGACTGAATCTTCGACACATCAGTAAGGCCGGCAAGTACTCCCTTGCCATTGATATCTCTAAGTCCTCTTTTAACTTCATATTGTCCATATAAATCGGAATCAATTCTAAGATTATTCAGACATAGCTCTGACAGACCTTTTATCTCTTCGGAAACCTGTGAATAAATGTTAACTCTCTCTTCGTAGTTGTTCACGCAATCACCCTTTCTAGTTTAAGTCGCTCATATTCCATTAGACAGTATAACATAAAAACCATTTTTTCCCTAGGGCAGTTTTTGAAATTTCACAAATTGTTAACAATTAACACATTTTTCCTTTTATTAAGTATATCTCAATGCTTCAATCGGACTCATGGCTGCTGCTTTATATGCGGGATAACTTCCAAAAACAACCCCGATTCCCAACGAAAATCCTACTGCAATTGCCACCACATCAAAAGAAATGCTTGCAGATAAATCCGTACAAAAATAGTTTATTCCAATCACAATCAGCAAAGATAATACAATTCCAATAACACACCCAATAAGGCTTACCAATAATGCCTCTGTCATGAACTGCATCATAATATGTTTCCTGTTGGCTCCAATCGCTTTGCGCACACCAATTTCCCTGGTTCGTTCCGTAACGGATACCAACATAATATTCATAATTCCGATTCCTCCTACAATAAGCGATATGGCTGCAATTCCACCGAGCATCCATTTCATAGTGTCATTTACACTTGACATGGTCTCAAGCAGAGTACTGTTACTTGTAATGGTAAATGCATCACTGTCACTTTTAAATCTTGTATATAGTGCTTTTGTCATTACCTGCTCTAACCTATCAATCTGGTCCTCTGTTCCCGCTGTAATATAAAAATCAGATATGGAACGAACCATATTGGCAGTTCTTGTAAGTACCGTATAAGGAATATACGCCTCTAACCGCTCCGTAGTATTGCCTACTGCATTCTCCTTCTCTTCTGTTACACCTATTACAGTAAAGGGGTAACCGTTTAAAGAAATTTCCTCTCCCACTACATTTGTACTGTTAAAAAGGGTTTGAGCTGTCACTTCGTTGATAACAGCCACATAGGTATGATTATCCAAATCTGCACCATTTAAAAACCGTCCGCCTGAAAGTGTCAGCTTTTGGATATCATCATAGTCTGCCGATGTACCATAAACGGTAATACTGCTGCTGGTCCTTCCTTTTTTTACTGTATAACTGCTTTGTGTATAGGGTGCAACATATCCCACGATTTCCTCCTTTGAAAAATCCAGAATCTCTTCTATGGAATAGGGTTGATTTTTGTCATCGGAAATGCGGATTGTAAGCAGATTATTTCCCATATCGGAAATAGCGCTGGTAACGCTGTCTGTTGCTCCATTTACAATGGACACCAGCACCACAAGTGAGGTCACTCCGATAATCATTCCTAACATGGTAAGCATGGACCTCAGTCGATTGGAAAAAATTGACTGGATTGCCAGCTTTATGGATTGCCACATCATATCATACCACCTCTAACTTTCTCTTCTCTGCTAACTTCCTGAACTCTTCCATCTAAAATCCGGATGCTTCTTTCCGCCTGTTCTGCCACACCTTCATCATGTGTAATAAGCACGATGGTATTTCCCTGCTCATGCAGCTCATGAAATAGATACATAATTTCCTCTCCTGTTTTACTGTCCAGATTTCCCGTGGGTTCATCGGCTAAAATCAGAGACGGATTACCTGCTAATGCCCTTGCAATTGCCACACGCTGCTGCTGTCCACCGGATAATTCCATGGGCTTATGCTGTCTCCTTCCGGAAAGCTTTACCCGTTCAATAGCAGCCTCTACCCTCATTTTACGCTCTGCTTTGGAAATTTGCCGGTAAATAAGCGGAAGCTCCACATTTTCTTCCGCAGTAAGTTTTCCCAGCAGGTTAAAATTCTGAAATACAAAGCCGATTTTCTGATTCCTGATTCTCGCCAGTTCATACTCTGAATAATCTTCTATAGGCATATCATCAAGACGGTATATGCCGCTATCTGCCATATCAAGGCATCCAATAATATTCATTAATGTAGATTTCCCGCTGCCGGAAGGACCAATCACACTGACAAACTCTCCCTTTGCAATTGAGAGTGTCGCATGGTGCAGTGCCCTTACCTGCTCTCCACCGATTTCATAGGTCTTACAAACATCTTCTAACTGTATCATACACTACCTCCGCTATTATTGGAACATTCTTCCCTTTCCACCATCATTTGTACGTTCACCCTTTTCAAAGCTTCCACTTCCCGGAAAACCACCTCCTGACGGAAAATCCCCGTTGGAAGGACCAGCTCCCATTCCACCGCCAAATCCGCCTGTTTCACTTTTATTGGTGCTTCCGGCAATCTGATAATAAACCGTATCTCCCTCCGACAAACCGGACAGGATTTCCACCTGATTATCATCCGACAACCCTGTCGTCACCTCCACTTCTCCGGTCAAAGTATCCGTACCTTCTTCTACACTGGTATATACAAAGCTCCTATTGCCACGGTTTATCACGGCAGCTGCCGGAACCACCAAAGTATTCTCACTTTTTTCAAGCACAATACTGACAGAAGCATTCATCCCCTCTAACATGGAATCCGTCTGGTTAAAAGTAATCTCTATCGGATACTGTGCCACGCCATTACCTGAACTGCTCTGTCTGCCCACCGCAGTAATCGTACCGGTAAATACTTCACCATCAATGGCATCTAATCTAATCTCTGCTTCATTTCCTACTACCATGGATAAAATATCCAGTTCATCTACATTGACAGAAACCTTCATCATATCCCTGCTCGCCAGTGTAAACACTGTCACGGTAGCAATTCCGCTACTCTCTGCCGTACTGCTGCCTGAGACAGTAGCAGCGCTCACCTTTTGACCTGATGCAGAGGAAGATGGTATACTTGCATTGCTTCCTGATTTTGCAGTGTTTCCTCCTGTTTCGGCACTGGAGCTTACATTATTTCCCCCTGCAGTATTACCTGAGCCCGTATTATCCTTATTTGGTGTATTTGCAGTATTATTTTCATCCTTTTGAGGGTCCGTATTATTCTCTTTGCTGGTCGTTTTTTCGCTGGCATCAGCGGATATCTTCTCAAATGATGCCATAACCACTACTTCACTTTCCGGCATAACAAAAGCATACCCTGTTCCCACCTGTGCCAATATCAATGCTGTACTATTTACATCTCTTACCTCTAACGTCCCTAATTTATATCCCTCTGCTGGGAATGCTTCTACTGCTACACTGCTTCCCGCTTTTATTAAAAAAGTTTTCTCTGTACTTGTTCCATTTATGGAAACTGTACCATTTTCACAATCTGCGACAGTTACCGTATATTCTTCTTTTTTCAAATCACCTGATGGCTGCTGTGTCTGTGCTGTCATTTTCGTAAAACCGGAGACATTCGTTGTTGACATAGTGGTAAAGCCTGATGCTTTTACACTTGCCAAAACCGCCTTTGTACTGTCCTGACTTTCCGTTTCATCCACTGCAGCATTTACCTTAACATTCTCTGTCCGGCTCGTCATATAGGAAGCTCCGCTTTCCGAAGATGTTTCTCCTGTGTATATGGTTTGCACGGTTCCTGCCGCATCTGCAGTAATACCTCCATTTCTCTTTATCGCATACAGGGTTGCCAAAAGTGTTTCCAGTTCCTCTCTCTGCCTTACTGCCTGCATATATTCCGCATTTTGGGATATACCTGTAAGCGTACAAAGAGTTGTAGATGAGGAAACTTTCTGATTTTCACTAACCGCAATTGAGGCAACTGTTCCCTCATAAGCCATGACCTTTACAGGCTGGTGAATCTCTGCCTCTCCCGTTCCAATGGTTTTATCATTTTGTTTTACCACTAAAGTTTCACCAAAATCAAACAGGCTATCATCAAAAGTAATAACTGCACTGCCTTCTGCCACACTTTCCACTGTTGCCTCCTCATCAGAGTAATTTCCTTTCTTATCTGTCACGGTAACAGTATCCCCGACCTCTAAGTCTGCCTTTACGGAAAGCTTTGATAAACCGTCTGTGGAAATCAGCATTAAGGCACCCTCATCCGCCATAACACCGCTCACCTTTGCATCTTCCCTGGCATATATTTTCTTAATTCTGCCTGACACACCGGCAGTCAATTTACTGGTAGTACTACTGCTCTTTTCATCATTTATCGTATCATTTACATCAGAAATTGCATCTTCCACTTCAGACATTGCCGCATACAGGGAAGCTTCCTGCACTGTGGCAAGCATCTGTCCCGATTCCACTCTGTCACCCTCGCTGACAAGTACCTCTACTATTTCAATGCTTTCCGGCAATACAATATTTGTACTCTCCGCATAGGACAATGTACCCGTACCCTCGACTGTAGTCTGTATTGTTCCTGTAGATACCAATGCATCTGCCACCGTAGAACCTTCGGCTGCCTGCCCGGGCTTTTTCCTAAACATCAGTGCTAAAATGACGGCAAGCACAATAATTCCCGCTCCCGCAATTAAACCCTTTCTTCCAAATCTCTTTACCAGTCCCATCTGCAATTCCTCCTTGCCACTATTTCTTTTTTTCATCTGCATCCTATCAGCCAATTCTTAAAATAACCTTGAAAAAAGGATGTTTCTGCCTTTATTTCACAAACAATTCATATTTTTTTCCTTCTTTTCAATTCCTTTTTAAGAAAAAAGGTGTATGATACAAGCATGAATATTCAAAGTACAGATTTACGGCTATTCATTTGAAAGTAATTTAATATACGGA
>JAIDHZ010000275.1 GCA_029052995.1 Lachnospiraceae bacterium
GTTTACGGTAGGGCTTTACCGCACACTTAAGATACCTGCATTCCTTATTTGGAAAATTCTTACAAAAGGAACACCTCTTCTATTAAACGAAACCCTGTGGGCGGCAGGCATGGCGACACTGACCCAATGTTACTCCATCCGCGGATTAAATGTGGTTGCAGGCCTTAATATTTCTAATACAATTAATAACGTGTTTAATATTGTATTTATTGCATTGGGAGATTCAGTTGCCATCATTGTAGGACAGCTTCTCGGTGCCGGGAAAATGAAAGAGGCACGGGATACGGATAACAAAATGATTGCATTTTCTGTCACCTGCTGCACGGTGGTTGCACTTGTCATGTTCCTGCTGGCTCCGGTATTTCCGGCATTATACAAAACCAATGCCCAGGCAAAGGAGCTGGCAAAACAGTTTATTATGATTACCGCCATTTTTATGCCCCAAAATGCATTTTTACATGCCTGTTATTTCACCCTTCGTTCCGGTGGAAAAACGGTAATTACTTTCCTGTTTGACAGTGTTTTTATCTGGGGTGTCAGCGTTACCCTTGCCTACTGTTTAAGCCATTTTACAACACTTTCCGTAATCGCCATATATACAGTAGTTCAGCTTGGTGATCTGGTAAAATGCCTAGTGGGATTTATTCTTGTCAAAAAAGGCATTTGGATTCATAATATAGTAGAGGATACCGCATAACAGTAAAAATACCGGCAGATACCAAAATATCTCTGCCGGTATTTTACATGTAACACCAAAGATTAGTTATTGTTAACCATAATTAATATAACTCATCATTTATCAATCTTCTGATCTTTTCATATTAAATGCTGCCTTTCCCGGAAAAACAGCAGCCTCGCCGAGTTCCTCCTCTATACGCAGCAACTGGTTATATTTTGCAACACGTTCCGAGCGGGAAGGCGCACCTGTTTTTATCTGACAGGTATTTAATGCAACTGCCAAATCCGCAATTGTTGTATCTGCCGTCTCGCCTGAGCGGTGGGAAGAAATTGCCGTATAACCGGCCTTGTGCGCCATCTTGATTGCCTCTAATGTCTCTGATACTGAGCCAATCTGGTTTAACTTAATCAAAATGGAATTACCACAGCCAAGCCTAATCCCCTTTTCCAAACGCTCTGTATTAGTTACAAATAAATCATCACCAACCAGCTGTACACTATTTCCAAGGGCCGCCGTCATCATCTGCCACCCTTCCCAGTCCTCTTCATCCAGACCGTCTTCTATAGAATAAATGGGATATTTTTCACAAAGTGTCTTCCAGTGTTCTACCAACTCGGCAGAAGTAAATTTCTGCCCGGATTTTGGCAGCACATATTCACCCTTTTTCCCACTTTTCCACTCACTGGATGCTGCATCCATGGCAAGGACAAAATCCTTCCCCGGCTCATATCCGGCTTTCTGTACAGCCTCCAAAATAACCTGTATCGCTTCTTCATCACTGTCAAGATCCGGTGCAAATCCACCTTCATCGCCTACTGAAGTAGCAAGCCCTCTCTCTTTTAACAGTGACGCCAAAGCATGAAATACCTCCGTACACCAGCGCAGCCCCTCCTTAAAGCTTTCGGCGCCCGCCGGCATAATCATAAACTCCTGCACATCAACCGTGTTGGCCGCATGGGCCCCGCCATTTAAAATATTCATCATGGGCAGAGGAAGCCGATTTCCGTTTGCACCGCCAAGAAAACGGTATAACGGAATGTTAAGTGCGTTTGCCGCCGCCCTGCAGGTTGCAATCGAAACAGCCAAAATTGCGTTTGCACCGAGCTTTGACTTGTCTTTTGTACCATCAGCCTCTATCATTGCTTTATCTACCGCATAAATGTCAAGGGCAGACATACCAGTAATAACATCGGCAATATTCTTATTGATATTTTTAACTGCTTTTTCCACACCTTTTCCGCCAAAGCGCTTTTTGTCTCCATCCCGCAGCTCCAATGCTTCAAATTCACCGGTAGACGCACCGCTTGGGGCAGTTCCCCTTGCCACAGTACCATTCCGTAATGTCACCTCTGCCTCTACTGTAGGGTTTCCTCTTGAGTCAATAATTTCTCTTCCGATTACCTTTTCAATTTCAAAATTTTTCATAACCTGATCCTTTCCTTTAGATAATTGTGAGACTGCCACAAAACAACCTCTCTTAAAGAAAGTATATCCGCTCATGAAAATTTAATACTATTTATTTTCAAGGTCATACATCATCCGTGACACTGTCCTGAATTATTTTTTGATAATCTTCTCTCATAAAGCGGTGATAGGTCAATCCAAAATCATCTTCTTCTACACAGTACACCGCATCATCTATCGTGTCATCCTCAAAATAAAACACCACGCCAAGACCTTCTTCTCGCTTATCCTGCATCCTGTATATGGTTTTATGTTCATATGCATAGTCAGAAAAAACACGTTCCACTTCCTTTATCGTATTTCCGGCTGTTGTGATTGTAACTAAAAATAATTTTAGAAAGGCAAACTCCTGCACCTTCTCGTGAATATAGGTACAGCCTTCTTTTGGCACTTCGATACAATAACGTTCTCCTATATTTGAGAAGGTGAGCACACCCAGCTTTTCCTTTTCCTCCTCTCCAAAGGCTTCCAGTGCTTCATAAAGTGTCTTATTTGTATCCCCTTTGTCCAGACCAAGCAATGTACAAAGTGACTCAGCCGGGTAATAAAGCTTCATGTCTTCCTCTCTGTATCCAATCTTCATCTGCCATTCCTTTACTGTATCAAATATATGTTTCTCCAATGCTTTGGTCTGCATGATGAATCTCCTCCTTTTTTCATCTCATTTAATTAATTTCCTATTTTTACTTAGTTATACCGAAACATTTTTCACCATATATAAAACTTTAGCATAAAAATAACAGGAATTATTGAACATTACTCGATAATTCCTGTTATATGACTTGTACTGTTGATATCATTGTCTATATGCGAATGTCAATATTGCGTCCAACCATGGGATTAACGGACTGTTCCAGCATCTTTGCCAGTGCATCACCAGTATCCTGGTCTGCATCTAACGCCTTATTTAACATTGTCATTCCTACCGCAGAATTTGTATTTGCATTTGATAATACATTAAGGGCTAACCCCATTCCCTGAATCTCCATAACAATATCCTTCCTTAAAAAATATAAACTCTTTTAACCAGTGTTAAGTATATACCTTTTTCTCTAAAATTGCAACATTAAATTCACATTAAATGCTGGCAAAATGAAAATCTGCGAATTATAATATTCATGGCTTCCCTCCCATTCAATGTTAAATTCCTACATTAAACCCTGTACTTAACTTCTCAGAAATTCTAATCATAGCATTTTCTATTTCTGCTACATCAAACTCCCTCAACACACCTATATAACCGTTAATAACAAATGTCACGGATAAATGCCGGATAAAATATGCCTCCGTTCCCTGTTCGACCCCTGCTTCAACATATTTTTTCATAATTGTATCAATGACAGCCTTCTCTAAATTGTTCACTACCGATATCATTCCTGACTGCTTCATTAATGAACCAAGGGATTTGGAATCCTTAAAATGTGTCTCCGCAATCCGTTTCCACATCTCAGGCGCTTTTTCTACGGTTTCATTATAATCATATTCATCAATAATTGCACACACATTTTCAATCAACAGGTTTTGAATTGAGTCCGCCAAATCATAAATATCTCTGTAATGCAGATAAAAGGTACTCTTATTGATATCAGCTCTGGCACAAAGTTCCTTAATTGTAATTTCATTTAAGGTACTTTCTTTAATCATTTCACAAAAAACATCCTGTATTGCCTGCTTTGTCTTTCGCACACGTCTATCTTCTGCCATTCCTTAATCCTCCTAGATACATAATACAACTTATTCTATATATTAGCACAATAATAGACTTTTGTCTATCAAGAGACATTCTATATACACGGAAATCAATTTTCAAAATTACTGTTTGATTTACCCTTCAGCAAAAAAATTCCACTACCAATTCCCAAAACTGCTAACACTACCAGCAGGGCAATAAAGCCTCCTGCCTTACTCTCGTCATTTAGAATTGGGAACCTTTCCCCATAGTATAGGACAAAAACAGCAAATCCATTATTGAGGAAATGCATAAGCCCCGAAGCAAGAATACTTTCTGACTGATGAATCGCATAGGCAAGTGCAATACCAAGTATCATAGTAGGCAGCAGCTTAATCAGGCTCATATGGCTTACCGCAAATAAAAATGCAACAACACATATTGCTGGCAAAAGACGCATTTTCTGTTTAAATGCTGTAAACATGTATCCCCTATACAGCAATTCTTCACAGACAGCCGGCGTCAATGCAATTAATAAAAGTGCAGGTACAAAGGACAGCCCGTCTAATATTGTCAGATAATCTGCATTTAACGATTCGCTGTCAGAAGGAAATGCCGCACTTAATATATTGCTGACAACCAGGCTAAGGCTGCTTGTGCCAATTCCCAGAAAAAATGCCCCAAGCAGCTTACCAGGCTTTGGAAGCCTTAATGAAAATATCTTTTTCATATCCGCTTTAATATAAATGCAGGCAAGTACCGGCAGTGCACCTATAAACATCTGTGGAATTACCACACCCATAACAGGATACTTTAAGCTGGCAATTCCCCCAACATAAACCATTAACAGCAATGCTACAATCATCACTAACAGACTTTCCTGAATACTTGGCAAGCTTCCCTTCTTAATATTTCTTCTAAGTTCGAACAGTTTAAGTCCTCCTGCAGCCTCTCCAAATAAAACAGCTTCACTATTATATATTTTGCTAAGCAGCATAACTGCAACAAATGAATATAATACATTGCTTAATAAAACTATGGCAATCAACGTGAAATCATATTTGAAAATCAATAAATTTTTAATCAGCAGGCAAATATTCGCCACCGGTATAAGTGCCGTCTTTGTATTCAGATCAATTGTAGGAATAAATCCCACATAAGAAGTAAACATTACCACTAAAGAAAGGGGAGAAATATAATTATTTGCTTCCTTAACACTTTTTGCAAATGCACATACACACATTGCAACCGCACTTATAAAAAGTGCAAATGCGATAACACATACTATCGTAATACAGATTGCAGGGATGAAGCTTGCTACACTGAATTCTCCCATTGCATCAGAAAGCGCACTCATAGTTGAATACAAATACACCGCAATTCCACCAATTGAAATAACATTCATAAGGACGGACACCACTGCTATTGTGGCAACGGACAAAAATTTACTCATAATCAGCTCTGAATTCACTACCGGCATAGTAAGTAACGTCTCCAATGTTCCACGTTCCTTTTCTCCGGCTGTCGCATCCACTGCCGCATACATGGCTCCCGTCATAATACTGACAATAAGCAAAAACGGAATAATACTGCCTAAAATATTTCCTATGGAACTCTCACTGCTGGAGGTATCAACAAACTCTGATTTTACGGGATACAACATATGTTCCACATCCAATCCCGCTGCCTTTACATTATTCTCTGATTCATGTTTTGCATAGGCATCAATTTCTTCCTTTAGTAAATCTGATGCCATATTTGAATCGGAAATTGCCGACAAATAGTGCAGTTCATAAACCACCTGGGAATCCGTTACTTTTGTCGTAATATACACATCAATATTTTCCTCTTTCAAATCCTTTTCCGGCTCATCAGATTCCACTTCTTTCAACATATAATCAAGCTCATCCTCATCTCCCGTAATCCAGTCATTTAATACTATCCTGTGTTCATCACTTACATTGTCATATGCAATATAGTAAGTCTGTTCCTGCTGGGTCTGGTTAATAAGCATTACCACCTGCATTACCACAAGAAAAATCAGGGGATATAAAATAACCGGCATTACAAGCATCATCAGTACCGTCTTTTTATCTCTTATTACATCCAAAATTTCTTTTTTATATAAAGTGCGTAAACGTTTTCTATTCACCGCCTTCGCCTCCTTCCATATAAGCAAAGAAGGTATCTCTTAAGTTCGTGGTTTCCGTCTCTTCCCTAAGTGACTGTGGCGTACCTTCTGCAATAATTCTTCCCTTATCAATCATCACAATCCTGTCGCATAAAAACTCTGCTTCTTCCATATAATGTGTTGAATATAAAACAGTTTTTCCGTGCTTTTTTTCCAATTTCATAAAATCAATAATTGCCTTGGAACTGATTATATCAAGCCCTAATGTGGGCTCATCAAATATATATATATCAGGGTTATGAATCAGACACCTGGCAATGGAGGTTCTCTGTTTTTGTCCTGTGGAGAGTTTTTCCACTCTGTTATCCAAAAATCCCTGCATCTGAAGCAGCTCACTAATCTCTGCAATCCTCTCCTCAATAGCAGGCTTTTCAAAACCATACAGTTCACCGAAGATCGTTAACATTTCCCGCACACTAAATCTGCCATACAGTTTTGTATTTTCCGAAAGATATCCTATATGCATCTTTAAAGTCTGTTTATCCGTAATACGTTTTCCTTCACTGTCTGTAATCACAACTCCACCGCTGGTAGGTTCTAACAAAGAACCTAACATACGAAGCAGGGTTGTTTTCCCGGCACCATTCGGTCCTAAAATTCCCAAAATCTCTCCTTGCCCTGCAGTAAAGCTTATATCCCGTACTGCAAAAAATTCCTCTTTTTTACCCTTCTTCTCTGTACGAATAAACTGCTTAGAAAGCTGATTTGCCTGTATCAAATTTATTCCTCCCATCTACCTCTAAAGTGCAGCAATTGCATTAATAATACAAAAGATCCATCCCAAAACCAGGCACACTGTAATTGGTCTTACATTTTTCATTTCTTTGCTGCATCCGGATAATGACTCCCATGTAAACTCTTTTCCATTTCTCCTGGCAATAGCCTTTAGTAATAATATTGTTAAAATCAGTCCCCCCACTGCAAATGGCAGCAGCATTCCTGCCGCTAATATCAGCTGACCTGTTGAAGTTTCCGTATTCATTGCTGATTCCATATCAAAATTAGCATAGGATTCGTCAAATTTGCCAAGCCATTCGTAAAGCTTTGGAAGGATATAAAGCTGTGCCGTATTGATTGCATTAAACAGCATATGAAGAAGCATGGTAGAAAGCAGGGAATCCGTAGCCTCCACCACTAATGCAAATAGAATTCCCAGATAAACAGCATACAAAATCTGATTAAAATTCATATGCATAAAACCAAAGGAAAGGCCACTTACCAGTACCCCTGTCCATATGGATCTCTTGCGAAATGCATGCAGCATAATTCCTCTGTACAGCAGTTCTTCAATCACACCCGGCAAACAGCCAATTATTACAACTCCCATCCACATTGGCACCTGGGTACTCACACTGAAAATTGCCTTGCCTGCTTCATTTTTTGCAAAAAACTGACTCACCACATTTAACATACTTGCCATGGGAGATGCTGTAATCAATAATACAAGAGTCAGAAAAAAATCCGAAATTCTGACCGGCTTCAAACGAAAATCTTTCACAGCAGACTGTTTTGCCACCAACATATAAATGATTCCACCAAGCAGCAGATACCCCTGTGTAATCAGTATAGAAATTAAAGTAAATGAATCACTTGGAAAAAATCCTCTCACATAATATATTAAAAACGATACGGGAATTTCCAATATCATTAAAAGAAAGAAAAAGGCGCCAGCCTTTTTTATGGCGCCTTTTGCATCAACAATTTCCCCAAAATCAGTATTGGTCGACATTATTTCATTTTCAACCTGCATAATTTGCACCAAGCCTCAAGCGAAAATGCTTGCATTTTCATTTGAGGCGCAAACACAAAGGGTGAAAGATGTGTGTTTGCATTTTATCCTTCCTTCTTTTTTCTTTCACCCTTCCTCCTACTCTTTAATTGCAATTGCTTCCATTTCAATCAAAACATCCTTAGGAAGACGTGCCACCTCTACACAGGAACGCGCAGGAAATGCACCTGTAAAATAAGCTGCATAAATCTCATTCAATGCTGCAAAATCATTCATGTCTTTAATGAATACTGTTGTTTTTACTACATTTTCACAGCTTGATCCCGCCGCCTCTAACAAAGCCTTCATACTGTCAAACACACGGGTTGCCTGCACCTTAATATCCCCCTCTACCACATTGCCGGTAGCAGGGTCAATTGGTACAACACCTGAGGTATACACCATTCCATTTACTTCAATTGCCTGAGAGTAAGGTCCGATTGCCTGTGGCGCCTTGTCTGTCTTCACTACATTTTTCATCTTATTTCCTCCTGTATTTAAATATCATATTATAAACATAATCATCACGATTGCTGTCTGCCATGCAACCCTGTAATAACCATGCATATTGTCTAAATTTACTCATTTTACCACAATAGAACTCTCTTTAATCTCAACTCTGCCTTCCTTCAAAAGACGTCCAACTGCACGTTTGAATGCATTTTTACTAAGCCCCATCTCCCGTTCAATAATTTCAGGAGATGCCTTATCTGTAAATGGCAGAACACCATCGTAAGATAATATTGCCTCATACACCATCTCACTGTCTTCTTCCATCTGTTGGTATGCAGGAAGCCCCATGGACAAATTCAGCTTACCATCTTCACGAATTTCTGTAATCCGCAATGTCAACGTATCACCCACATTAAGTTTCTTATGAATCTCCTGTTTTGGAATAAGTCCCTGGTATTTATCCATAACCGCAACAAAAGCTCCTAAACGGTCATTAATCTGATATACATATCCCTCAATAGTTTCTCCCTTTTCAAAAGTGCCATCATTCTGCAGATGCTCGTATAAACGCATACTCACACAAGGTCTGTTACTTTTGTCCATATACATATACACAAGATACTCTCTGCCCTCCCGCACTTTTCCAACCATTTCCTTAAACGGAAGCAGTATATCCTTTTCAAGACCCCAGTCCATAAATGCACCGATATTTCCAACGCTTGCCACTTTCAATCTTGCAACCTTCCCCAAAGTAATCAACGGCCGGTTAACCGTGGCAATTGGACGGTCTGAGGAGTCCAAATATACAAATACTTCAATCTGACCTCCTGCCTTCAATCCCTCCGGCACCTGCTTTCTTGGAAGCAGAACTGCATCCTTGTCTCCGGCATGCTCCGCTAAATAAATTCCAAAATCCTTACTGCGCACGACCTGTAATGTCTGCCATTTTCCTATTTCTATCATATTCTCTCCTGTTTTCTGTATTTATGTTACCTGTCGCCCTCCCCAATAGGCTAACGATAAACAGCCTCTACAATTACATAAGGCAGCTTGTCCCCATCAGCAAACACAATCTGGCAGCTTGTTCTGTCCTTACTTTCATAAACAAAAGGATACATCTGATCCCCCAACATTGCCGCCTTTCTATAATCTACCCTCATGGAATCAAGCCTTTTATCCTCCGGAATATAATTCATTGCCTCTGCCACATATCTTCCATTATTGACATGCATGTTTGAATCCAAAAAAGTGCGTTTTACCATAATAGGAGCATCCTGTTTCACCAAATTATCCTCTGGTAAAAGCTTTATCTTTCTTGGTGCATATTCCATATCAAGTGCCGGTTCCATATCATAGCCACGCAAGTCCTCATCCCCCGGTTTAATTGGGTGAAGTGTTTTTATATCCATAAATGCCCATATAGAGTTAGCAATAGCAAGCTGATTGCCATCTTCATCCAGCAAATCAAAATTACGATATCCATATGTTCCTTTAAATGCATGGGGCCAGGTACGAACCGTTATGGTATCACCAAAGGAAGGATAACTAAAAACCTTAACCTGCCAGCTCAATAAAAACCATGCCTTTTTCATTATGTCAACTTCATTAAGCCCTTTTCCGACAGCTTCTGCATGAAACAGTGTACAATCCTGAAATAAGTGTACCAGCATTGCCATATCTGTATGTAAATCGATTCCCACCTGGGAATAAGTAATTTGCCTTGTCATCGCATACATTATATTACCATCCTTATATATATCTAATTATCTTTGCGATAGCATGCTTCCTGTTATAATCTCCACACTGCTTATGTGTATTATATTATTTGCTTAGCATATTCAGTCAAATACCCCGCCACAAGCGGCTACTTAGCTCGTTACTTGCGGTAATAAAGCACACAGATTCACCCTTGCAAGCAAGTGAATCTGCATACATTATATTCCAATATTGCAAAAAAGAAAAGCTTTCTCACAAAAATTTTAATTTTTTTAATTTTTTTTCAAAATAAAGCTTGATTTTTAAATAGAAATGTGTATAATAATATCTTGTGAGTAATCACATTGGGGTATCGCCAAATGGTAAGGCAACGGACTCTGACTCCGTCATTTCAAGGTTCGAATCCTTGTACCCCAGTTAAATCAATGGTTTGAGAATGATAGATTCTTGAGGTAATCAAAATCGGCGAGTTATACTTGCCGTTTTTTGTTTGCACATAACAAGAACATAATGTACCTCGATGTATTCATCCAGGATGGTCGGTAAATATATACTTACCTAAATAGCCATATTCCTCCCATTTCAATAAAACCGAACATTCATGTACATCCTACATAAAATACTTGCACTTCTCCAAATAAAACCGCTGCTCATTCTTGAAAAGTTCAACCAGTTTATCCAGTTTCTCTTCTTCTCTATATTCTTTCAATGCCTCCAGATACTCATTTCTATTAGCATCCTCAATCACAACTGGCAAGATTCCATTCTTCAAACACTCTCTAAAAAGAATCAACCTGCCTGTCCTACCATTCCCATCCTGAAATGGATGAATACTCTCATATCTTACATGAAACTCAGCCAATATAGAAACATTTACATTCTGGCTGTGATACCATTCTAGCAGCAAATTCATCTCATTTTCAACATTCTCTGGTCTTACAGTCTGATACATACCAATCATATTAGGACGCTGCTTATAATCTCCTATTGCATATCCATTAGCACGATCCTCAAATACTCCAGACTTTAATTCATAATGAAACTGCTTTATCAATTCTCGTGTCAACGGCTCAGCCAATGTATCCAACATTTTATTAAACATCAAAAAATGTCCATTCATTTCCTCAACATCTTTTGCTCTATAATAATCATCTGATTTTGGCAAAGTTCCATTGTCAAATAAAGAAGCTGTCTGTTCCTCAGTAAGTGTACTTCCTTCAATTTTATTTGAGTTATAAGCAAGTAAACGCTGCGTATATGCATACACACCTGATCTGTCAAATTTTTCTCTTTCTATCTTGAATCTCTCTAAAAGAAAATCTAGAAAATCATTTTTTATATCATTGCTCATACCATCTCTCCTCTTACTTTAATCGACAAAACCAGCCTTTCACTCGATCTTGGACAATTTCTCACATAGTGATTCTATATATTGCTTTTTTGCTAATACATCTAACCATTCTTTTGGAATATTATCAGCTCCATAATATATTCCAGCCAATCCACCAACAACAGCTCCAACTGTATCTGTGTCATCTCCCAAATTTACTGCTTTTAAAACGCACTCTTTATACGAATTAGTATTTAACAAGCACCATATAGCCGATTCCAATGTATGAACAATGTATCCGCTGCTCTTTATTTCCTCCTCAGATAAATTTACAAACTCTGATAACTTTCTTAGTCGAATATAATTTTCTGTCTCATCATACATCTTAACATCATAAAACTTAAAAGCTTCATTTATTCCCTGTTCCACACATATATACAAAGATGCTTCGCATGTTAACAGCTTTATTGCTATATTTATATAAATGCCACATCCTATTAGGCTTATCAAATGCCGATGCGTTAAAGCAGATACATTATGCACTATTTCCATCTGAGTTTCTATTGTGTTATCCTTTTTCTTTTCCCTACTTTCAAAGCGGTTTCTGTATCCTTTGATAAATGAACATATAACCGACTCATAGGTTTTAATCCCTCATTAATAATATTATCAAGAAATCTGGTTGCAGTTCCATGATATAAAAACTCTGGTGGTTCCTGCATCTTCAGTTCCACATCTACAGGAACACTATGTCCCTGGTTAGCACGAATCAATGTTTTACCCTGATTGAAACTATATCTTTGTTTGTTATCAGTTGCCACAATTTCTTCTAAAATATCCATATCAATTTTTCTACCAGTTTCATTAATACCACTCAACAGTTCTTCTACATTAGCCCATCCATGTTCATCCAATGCGATGTTAGCCGCATCCGGTTTGTGTCTTAACACCAAACTTATAAATACACTTAATTTATTTAAATTCTGCATAGACTAACTCCTTATTATCATCTTTCCTTATTATACCATACAATTCTCTTCTATACCAATAAGTTTATTAATTCCATTAAACTATCTTCTCCATTATGTGGCATATCCGAACACTTACTGAGAATTTCTCTGAAATATTCTGCCTTTAACGGAACTACTTGACTATTTTTAATAACAGGTTTCTTCACATTAGTAACATCAATAATAAAATCATGATAGTTATTCATAGGATCTGCTCCTGTTTTATATATATACAACCTTAACGCTTCTTCCAATCAAACCAACATACTTCCAATGGCGAGACATAACAATCTGAAGCAGGGTATGCAAAAATATTTGCAACATTGATTAGCCTTACGACAAAATTTCTTTCCTTTAAGTTTTTTACAAGCGATAATATCGAGCCTTTGTGTATTAGTCCAGAAGATATCCACATCAATCTGGCAAAGTTCCTGATAAAGATTTACATAGTCTTCCAGTTAACCATAATCTTTTATATAAGTGATGTTGCTATCATCCAAAGCGACTCGCCATTCCAAATGTAGTTGTATACCTGGTCTTTCGACAATGCCATCCCCTTATTCGATGCCAGATAATAGATCATTTTAAATTCCGTATTGGTCAGCAGTATTTCCTTTCCATCCTTATAAACACTGTGCTGCTTTATTAAGAAATTGACATTTCCCATGTTTCTCTCTATAATGTATATTACATTCGTAAGATTTAAAAGGAGGGTTTAAAAATGAAGGCATTGCCTCAGATTTCAGAAGCAGAATTTGAAGTGATGAAAGTCATATGGAAACACGCACCGATCAGTACCAATGAGATAACGGATAAATTAACGCAGACCACCAAATGGAGTCCCAAAACAATACAGACTTTAATCAAGCGTCTTGTGACAAAAGGGGCGCTTTCTTATGAAAAACAAAGCAGGGTATTCGTTTATACGCCTCTGATAGAAGAAAAAGAATATATCGGGCAGGAAAGCCATTCTTTTCTTGAGCGTTATTACCACGGGGATATTACCGCAATGCTTTCCGCCTATATTGAAGATGATAAACTCTCTGAATCAGAAATAGACACCCTGCACTCACTTCTTCTCAAAGGGGCTAGGAGGGATTAGTATGGCAGATTTCGGAATACGTTTTTTTCTCTGCAATATTTTAATCTGCGCTGTCATAGGCATACTTCTCATGGCAAAGCGGGCATTAAGGAAGCACATGACGAGCCGGATGCAGTTCAATTTATGGTTTCTGCTGCTCGGGCTGCTGGCAGTTCCATTTCTGCCTGTCCGTTCGGTCCAGTTTTCACAGGTTTTCTTATGGCTTGACAAATTGAAAAATGCAGCGTCACTAAATATGGAAACTGTTACAGAAACAGCAGTAAATGTGAATGCATCAGGCACTACAAGACAGATCAATGACTTTGCACTGTCCGTCAGCAGCAAAACACCGTCCATTATCGGACTCATACTGTTTGGAATATGGCTGATCGGCATCTTTGCAATGCTGCTGTTAGTGATAAAATCAAAAGCCCGCTTGAACACTTTGAAAAAATCTGCGCTCCCTTTGCAGAGCAGGGAAGTGCGTATGTTATACAACAACTGTTTGAGCGAGCTGAAGATAAAAAGGAACATTCCCATTTACAGCACTGCCTTTTTGAAATCCCCCATTATTGTAGGATTATTCAGACCTTGTATTTATCTGCCAATCCACCTGATCTCGGATTTCAACGCTACGGATATGCGGTATATGCTGCTGCATGAATTACAGCATTACAAACATAAGGATGCCATTGCCAGCTATCTTATGAACTTTTTTGGCGTACTGTACTGGTTTAATCCTTTGGTATGGTATGCACTGAAAGAAATGCGTAATGACAGGGAGGTTGCCTGTGATACTTCTGTCCTGAAGCTTCTTAACGAAAGCGACTATGAAGATTATGGCAATACATTGATAAATTTTGCAGAAAAAGTTTCACTAACGCCCTTCCACTTTGCTTCCGGGATCAGCGGGACCATGAAACAGATGCAGAAAAGGATCATCAATATTTCCTCATATAAAAAACCTTCTGTCTGGAAAAAAATAAAGGGAGCCGGAATTTTTACCCTCATTGCGGTTATGCTTTTTGGGCTTACCCCGATGCTCTCCACCTATGCTGCAGAACAAAGTTATTATAAGTGGAACATAACCCCCGAAAAAATTAACCTGGTTGACTTATCTGCATATTTTAGCGGATATGAAGGAAGTTTCGTCTTATATGACCTGAAAAACGATGCATGGAGCATGCCACTTTACGGACAGCGCCAAATTCTACCTACAAAATATATGACGCACTGTTTGGATTGGAAGAAGGCATTATCACACCGGAAGATTCTTTCATGGCATGGAACGAAGCCGACTATCCATTTGAAACATGGAATGCTGATCAGGACTTGTATTCTGCAATGCAATCCTCCGTCAACTGGTACTTTCAGAAAATAGATGGACAACTCGGCA
>JAIDHZ010000276.1 GCA_029052995.1 Lachnospiraceae bacterium
ATGCATGCTGCAGGTGTTGTGATTGGCAAACAGCCTATTGATGATTTTGTTCCTTTGTCCAGAGGGGCAGAGAATGCAATTACAACACAGTTTACTATGACTACCATTGAGGAGCTGGGTCTTTTGAAAATGGATTTTCTTGGTCTTCGCACTCTTACGGTTATTCAGGATGCAGTGCGCAATATCAAGCAGGCTAAGGGAATTGATATTGATGTTGACCATTTGGATATGGATGACAAGGATGTATATGATTTGCTTTGTTCCGGACAAACTGAGGGCGTGTTCCAGCTGGAAAGTGCCGGTATGAGAAGCTTTATGAAGGAGTTAAAGCCGAGAAACCTGGAGGATGTAATTGCTGGAATTTCCCTATATCGTCCTGGTCCCATGGATTTTATTCCATTTTATATCAAGGGAAAGAACAACCCGGAAAATATTACATATGATTGTCCACAGCTAGAAAGAATATTAGAGCCGACTTATGGCTGCATTGTTTATCAGGAACAGGTTATGCAGATAGTAATGGAGCTTGCAGGTTATACCCTTGGACGAAGTGATTTGGTAAGACGTGCCATGTCAAAGAAGAAGGGGGATGTTATGCAGAAGGAGAGACAGAATTTTGTTTATGGCAATGAGTCAGAAGGTGTTCCCGGGTGCATAAAGCGTGGCATTGATGAGGCTACAGCAAATAAGATTTTTGATGAAATGACAGACTTTGCAAAATATGCATTTAATAAGTCCCATGCGGCGGCTTATGCAGTTGTGGCGTATCAGACTGCATACTTGAAGTGTCATTACCCCAAAGAGTTTATGGCGGCACTTATTACATCTGTGCTGGAACGAACTGACAAGGTGTCGGAATATATCGCCCATTGTAGAAAATTAAAAATTGCAATTTTACCTCCGAATATTAACGAGGGATATAGCTGGTTTTCGGTTTCCGGTGGTGCAGTACGTTATGGTCTGTCAGCACTTAAGAGTGTGGGCAGGCAAGTCATTGATGCGGTGGTAGAGGAAAGGGAGAAAAATGGTATATATAAGGATTTGAAGGATTTTATCAGTCGATTGTCATCGAAGGAGGTAAACAAGCGTACCATAGAGAGTTTTATCAAATCAGGAGCCTTTGACTGTTTTCCCGCAAACCGCAGGCAGATGATGATGGTGTATGTTCAGGTGATTGATACAGTCAATCAGGAAAAGAAGAGTGCCATGACCGGGCAGATGTCGCTGCTTGATTTTTTGGGGGAGGAGGAAAAGAAGGATTTTGCAGTAAAATATCCTGATGTGTCGGAATATGATAAGGAAGAAATGCTGGCTTATGAAAAGGAAATGCTTGGAGTTTATGTAAGCGGGCATCCTTTAGAGGATTATCAGGATTTGATGGATAATAACATTGATGCCACAACCCATGACTTTTTGCCGGATCCGGATACAGGAGAAAGCATAGCAAAGGATCAAATGATGTATACTTTAGGTGGCATGATTGCCACAAAGACAGTAAAACTTACCAAAACCAATCAAAATATGGCATTTCTCACATTAGAAGATTTGCTGGGGTCCATTGAGGTGATTGTTTTTCCTAAAAAGTATGAAGAATATCGCAATATTTTGGACCAGGATGCGAAATTGTTTATCTATGGGAGAGCTCAGATTAGTGAGGATGCAGGCAAGTTGATTTTGGAAAAAGCGATACCATTTGCTAATGTTCCAAGAAAAGTGTATCTACAGTGTCGGAACAAGTTGGATTATAAGGAAAAAGAGCAAAAAATCTATGAAATCATAGACAATTATAGTGGCGATAGCCCCATAATTATTTGCCTGAAAGACGAAAGACAGCGTAAAGAGCTTGGAAAGCAGTTTTGTATCAGCATTAGCAATGCGGCTATTAAAGAGCTCAAGTCATTACTTGGAGAGGGAAAGGTGCTTGTCATGGAGGATAAGCTTAATATGCGGAACAAATAGAAAATATGATAGATAATTGTAAGGGGGATATATGATTACAAGTACATCTAATAACAAAATTAAGAATATAATAAAATGTGTTAAAAGTTCAAAAGAGCGTAGAAAGCAGGATGTATTTGTTGTAGAAGGCTTACGTATGTTTTTGGAAATTCCGGAGGAAATGCATGTAGAGACTTATGTAACGGAGGAATTTTATGAAAGAAACCGGCAGATATTTGAAGAACGGCAGGGATTTCATTTTGAACTTGTGACACCCCATGTGATGGAAGCAATGGCCGGTACAAAGACACCTCAGGGGGTTTTAAGTCTTGTTTCACAGTTTCATTATTCGATTGAGGAGGTTATGTCGCAAAAAAACAGCCAGGAGCCCTTGGTAATTGCATTGGAAAATCTGCAGGATCCTGGGAATCTTGGTACAATTATTCGTACAGCAGAGGGTGCGGGCGTCACTGGGATTATAATGAGCAGGGATACAGTTGATATTTATAATCCTAAAGTAGTACGTGCTACCATGGGCTCAATTTTCCGTATGCATTTTTGCTATGTTGGGAATTTTGTCGAATGGTTAAAAGAATGGAGTGACAGGGGGATTTTAACTTATGGAGCCCATATGAAGGGAAAAAATTTTTACGACAATGATTATCAGAAGCCAACGATATTTTGCATTGGAAATGAAGGAAACGGACTTTCAGATGAGGCATCTGAGGCTGTAATTAAAAAAATATTTATTCCGATGAAGGGTAAAGTAGAGTCGTTAAATGCTGCTACGGCTGCTACTGTGCTGATGTATGAGGCCTTGCGACAGAGAAATAAGCAGTTTCGACAAAACTAGTGTTTTTTAGAAGAAAAAACCCCGTTCTATGTTTCGACTTTTTGTACTAAGATATAGTACATAATAAATGTAATTCAAACAAAAAAACACTAGATTTTGTGTCATTGGTTTTCAGACCAAAAAACCGGAGCTTTGTTTGACGTTTGTTGTGTAATAAGACTTTTTTAATGTACATGGAAGGAGAAAGAAAGATGACAGAAAAAGTGTTAAGTAATAATCAAGCAGTGGTGGCAGGAGAGATTGTATCAGAATTTACCTTTAGTCATGAGATTTTTGGAGAAGGTTTTTACATGGTGGATCTGCTTGTAAACCGATTAAGTGATGCAACGGATGTGATTCCCTTGATGGTATCAGACCGCCTGATTGATGTGGAGCAGTCTCACATAGGAGAGCGTATCGAGGCAAAAGGTCAGTTTCGTTCTTACAATAAGCATGAGGAAACGAAAAACCGCCTCATTTTATCCCTGTTTGTTAGAGAGTTGAATATTTTAGGTGAGGAGGATGAGATGCAGCATCCAAATCAGATTTATTTAGATGGTTACATATGCAAGTCCCCAATTTATCGAATGACACCCCTTGGCAGGGAGATTGCAGATGTTCTCCTAGCGGTAAATCGTGCTTATGGAAAGTCAGATTATATTCCATG
>JAIDHZ010000277.1 GCA_029052995.1 Lachnospiraceae bacterium
GTATAATGTCATGAACACATTTACAAAATAAACAGTGGTACAGAAAACATGACACAGGTAAGAACAAAAAAACGGATTTTATGTTTTTATGAAGGAGGACGATATTATGTCAAGTATTGGTAACAATTATAACAACAGCTGGGATTATTCCGGTATGTATTCATCTAATTCAAATAATGCCAACAATGGACTTTTTGGAATCAGTTTAACGGATTATGCATCTATTCGAAACGGAAGCTACAGTAAACTTCTTAAGGCAACATACGCACAGCAGGATGCGCAGGAAAAGAAAACTAAAGCTGCTACAGAGACAAAGAATTTAACAACAATGAAGACCGGTGCAGATGCTCTTAAGAATTCTACGGCAGCTTTAACGAATCATAAGCTTTGGGAGAAAAAGACAATCAAGGAAAAGAACGAGGAGACCGGAGAAGTAACCGAGAAAAAGGATTATGACTGGGGAGCTATTACGGAGGCAGTGAAGCAGTTTGTGAGCGATTACAATACTGTGATAGGGAATGCAGGTTCTTCTGACACCAACAGCATATTGCGCAATGCAACAAACATGATTAAGACAACCGAGGCTAACAGTAAGCTTTTGGAAAAGGTTGGAATCAAGATTGGCTCGGATAACAAACTGACACTGGACGAGGATAAGTTAAAGAGCGCATCTATCGGAACTTTAAAAACCTTATTTGAGGGAAGCGGCTCTTATGCTGACCGGATTAATCAGAAGGCATCAAACATGGGGCGTGCTGCTACAAAGGCAACGGATACATACAACAGTGAAGGCAAATATACCAATTCTGCTGCAAGTGCAATTTTAGCAGGCAATACTTCCGGTACTTCAGCTATTGGAAGCTCTGGTAAAGCGACTTACAAGATTTCTGATGAAATGAAGAGTGCGATTTTAGACCAGTTGAAATTGGATTATTATATGTATGGCGGAAGTAAAGGAACGACAGATTCAAAGTCATATCAGACCAAGCTGAATGATTATCTGAAGTCTTTGGATTCCAAAGACCGGACAGCGGCTGCTAATACGATTACTAAGCTTCGTGAGGAACTCTCAAATCAGGTTGATAAGCAAATCAAGGCACAGGTTCCCGGCTGGAATTCAGGAAGCACAGTGGCAAACAGTGTTTTAGATAAGGTATTTGCGAATACGGATGAATTAATGAAAAATGCAGAATCCGTTATCTACAACGGTAGTGTAAATTTGGGAATATAATTTTTACTAACTGAATATGTTATTAAGAAAGACCATTGTATGAATTGTCATGCAGTGGTCTTTTTTTCCTGAGTGCGACCAGTGGCTGATTGCAGATATTTGGCGACTTCTGCGAGGGTTAAATGCCCCGTCCCTTGGGACATTTTAATTTGACCCTGATGCATTCATGGCCATTTGGGGATTTTTTATGGTCGATTGGTGACATTTATATTATGGATTGGCATGTTATGCCCGATATAGTAAGTATAGGCTGCTTGGACCTTTTAAGCAGGAAAGCAGCGATGCCGGTTCTGACTGACAGAGGAGCCGGAAGAATTTCTTTATGAAAGGTGGAATATTATGAATGTTGCAGGAACAGTAAGCACAAATTACGCTGGCTGCTGTTATCAGCATGCCGTAGGGACTGCACAGGGAGGAACAGAAGCCTTCTTTGCGATGGATAGTTCTTTTGATGGTGATTTCAGAGGCTCTTACTTAGGTATAGGTTTTATGGAGGAAGAATCCGGCAGGCAGTATGGAATCTGTGCAGAATATGCGAAAAGCAGTACAAAAGAACAGCCGGTCGTAACAGTGACAGTGCATACTGAGCATGGACAAGAGGTTTATGAGATTGATATTAAAAAAGTAAGGCCGGAACATGCCACGGAGCTGGAGATGTTTGCCCTTTGCAGTTACGCAGATGACAATGGAATGGGTGTGGATGGTAACTTGAGTACATGGCAGACGCTGCAGCATTTTAAGGAAGATGCAGTTCGTAACGGGTATATGCAAGACCCGGCGCAGGATGAAGCTGCTGACTGGCAGACTATGGTAAACCGTGTAAGACGGGATTATTGCAGTGCAGGGATGATTGGTGAGTATCATAACGGACAGAAAATCAATGCCATGTTTGATAACTTTGAAGACAGGATTACATTTGGCGGAGTATATATCTTCCGCATGCCCTGTGTGGAGCAGGCAAGTGCTGAAGAAAGAGAGTTAGGCACCGCCTTTTTACGGTATTCTGAGGAATCTACCTTTGGTCTCAAGGCGGAATATGTGAAAAATGCGAGTCAGGATTATCCGATTGTGAAAGTAACAGTTCATGATAATGGGCAGGAAAAGGAACATTATGTAAACCTTAAAGATGTGAATGCAAGGCATGCCACGGAAATTGAAATGTTTGCCCTTGTAAGTTATATGGACGCAAATGGTTTTGGCACTGAATTTTCAGTGAATACATGGCAGAGATTAAAGGAGCTTCGAAAGGATGGGTTTAACAGGGGCTACTGTGGTGAGATATCAAAGGATATTGAGGAAGTGGGTCTTGAAAATGTAAAGATGGACTGGATGAACCTTTTGGAGAAGTCTGCCGAAGGCTTTCGGCATAACGGTAATTCGCAAGGTGTTATGGAATGTGAGGATTTGCTGGAAAAGCTTGATACCGTTACCTCTAATGAAGCCTATATGAAAGGGAAGGAATTTACCGCTGCAGATGGTGAGACTGTAAAGCAGAGTGAAAGAGCTCAAAGCAATGAACAGGTCAATATTTACGAAAAAATCCATGAAGATAAGCCGATTGGAGAATATACCACAGAGGAATTGATTGAAAGGATTCGTGAGGAGATTGACAAAATCCGTGAAAAGGTAAAGAACGGAGATACAGAGGTTTCCTTCCAAATAGGCGGGGCATCCTTCACAATCAAGGAATGGGATAAGATGCTTGAAAAGTTTGATACTGTTCAGGATGCAATCAGGGAACAGATGAGGGAAGAGATTGCAAAGAGGAATGGCAAAAAGGTAAAAGAGTATAATGAAAGCAGGTCTGTTTTGGAGAGTAGTGATGATAAAGCAGGCAGTGCCGGGATATATGAAATTGAAACAAACGATGCCAAAACAGATGTTTTGGTGGAGTCTTTAGTGACGGAATCCACGGTCAGCACATACAGCTATGAAGGAGAGCCGGAACGAAAATTTATTACCTGGTATACAGAGGAAGGTATCTGCTGCAGGGAAGAAGGTCAGACAGAAGGCTATTATTATAAGATAAATTTTGATAATCCCAAGCAGTATAGGGAGGTTATGGACTTTCTTGGTAAACTTTCCGAGGATGCGGATTTGAGTTTTACGGCAAACAAGCATTTTTGGAGGGATTTCTTAAATGGCACGCTAGATAAAGAGGAATTTCTTTCCTTTATCAACAATAATCAGGATGGGAA
>JAIDHZ010000278.1 GCA_029052995.1 Lachnospiraceae bacterium
AATTCCAATCGACCCGCTCATAGTTGTTTCAAAGTATTCCGTCATATGTATCTTTCCTGCATTCTCTATTATAGACATACATACTGTAGAAATCAATATTCCTGGAACTATGCCAACTATAATTATAATTACCGGTATCAAAATTCTTCCTATCTTTTTTAACATTCTTACATACCCTCATCTTTCATCTCTTAATATTTTTGTGTATTGTTTCGTTTATATGTTTATGATATTCCCTGATACTTTCTCTTGTTTGTATATAACCTTAAGTTTTCCTTAACTTCCGCAATGCCATGAATAAGTTTTCTCTTTGGCAGAAGGATTAGTTACAAGTTCAGTGATGACAGTTCATACATGGCTTTTCTTTCTTTTTTGTATAAAAAACAGCAGTAAAACTGTGATAGATATACCGCCATTTCATTTTATGTTATTCTCTTTGTAATTGCTATTTAATTTTGAATTGAAAAAATTACGGAGTAGAAAACAGAACCTATGAGCTGTGAAGTATCTCACAAGTTCATCGGCTCTGCATATAATGTGTCTGGTTATTTAATGACTATTACTTGTAAATTCTTTGCTTCAATCAATGTTTCCTGCCTGCATTTCGGACAGTAGAGATGATAATTTATCAAAACAGTATCCTCCCTGACTTTATTACGGGTTTTACTTCCGCAGAGAGGGCATAATATCCATTCTGTTTGTTTATATTTACAACCTGCCTTTCATAAATATTTATAATGTCTACGATTTCTGAATATCAAATATATCGTCAGCATAAGCGTGAGTAATTCCGCAATAGGAATCGCTAACCATACTCCTGTTACCTGCAAAAATCTTGGCAAAACCAAAAGAAAAACTGTAATAAATGCAAATGTCCGCAAAAAGGATATTGTTGCTGATGCTTTTCCATTGGATAATGCCGTAAATAAAGCAGAAGCAAAAATATTACATCCAGAGAACAGGAAACTAAATGAAAAGATGGAAAAGCCCACTTTTGTAATCTCAAAAACATTTTTATGGTTCTCCGCAAATACCTTAGCAATATTTTCTCCTGCAAAAAAAGAAAACAGAAATACAAAAATGGAAATAGCCATTGTAAAGCAAAAACAAATGCGTACTACTTTCCTTAACTGTTTCACATTCTCACTTCCATAGTTATAGCTTATAACGGGTGCTACTCCCATAGAGAAACCAATATAAAGAGTAGTCAGCAGAAACCCAGAATATATAATAACCGTAATAGCTGCCACTCCGTCCTCTCCCAACAATTTCATCATTGTTGCATTGAACAGAAATGTGGTCACGGCAGTTGACAACTGGCTCACCATTTCAGATGCACCATTGGAACAGCTCTTTAATAAAACAAGGGCATCCATTTTAGGTTTACAGAAATGCAATTCACTTCTGCCAAATAGTAACGCCCCCTCCCTTCGGTCAGCGGCAGTTCGGACGCCGCATTTCAAATCGGCTTCGCCGATGCGGCTCCCTGTCAGAAAAAATATTGTACCAATAATTGTTGGTATCATATATCCGATACCTGTACCAATGGCAGCTCCTTTTATTCCCATCTGCAACAAAACGATAAAAATATAATCAAAAACGATGTTGGCTATTCCTGCCAAAATGGAAAGGATAAGCCCCAAAGTCGGTTTTCCTGCTGTTACAAACAGATTTTGATATAGTACCTGCATAATATTCCCGACAACAAAAAGAAGCTGTATCATCAGATAATCTTTGCAATAGGGGAATAGGATTCCACTTGCACCTAATCCCCATATAATTTCATCAAGAAATAAAAGCCCAATAACAGTAATAAGCAGACCAGTGATTAGCCCTGTGATGATAATAAG
>JAIDHZ010000279.1 GCA_029052995.1 Lachnospiraceae bacterium
TTATCCTTATCATTACCATTATAAACTGCCGTTACAGAGATTGTCTCACCGGCATTTACATCTTTAACCTTGTCTTCATCAGACCAGCTCCATCCGCTATTAAGAACTGCTACTTCTGAAAGCTTACCTGTGGATACCGTCATGGCATTCGCAGGGGCATTCGCCGGAATCTCTGCCTTATCAATTGTAAATGTAAGCCGTTTGTCTTTTATGACCTCTGCATAGTCTCCCTTTCCGGTAATTACTGCCGCAGGCGCACCTGCACCGTCAGCCTTATCACCGGCATTCACGTTGTTTTCATAAGATACTGTATAATCCGTATTCTCGGATAAAACCGTTGTACCATCTTTTACAATTATCACAGGTCTCTTCGCAGTACCATCATAAGTATATTTTGCTGTAGGATCATTAAAGGAAATACTGATATCCGTTTGCGCATTGTCTTTTACTTCATAATTTGTTATGATTCCCTCCCCTATCTTATTGTCGGAATCCTTCACATATACTTTCAAGGTATATCTGCCGGTTGTCTGAGGAGTCCATGCGACGGTACCGGTTGCCCCGTAATCCTGTACGGTAATTTCGCTGCCATTTTCTGGCTGAGCTGTAAATTTATACTGCAGAGAGCCTGTTCCGCCTGATGCATCTGCTGTCAGATTCACGCTGTTTCCCTTATATACGCTGCCGGCAGGATCTGCCGTAAAACTGTTTATATCCGGATTGTCTCCACCTTCATTAGGGTCTACCGTCTTCACATAACCGCTACTGTCATAATAACCATTGACCTTTGCGGGTAAATCAGCGGTCTTGGTACTGTCACCCTTACCATCCGTAAAAATAACACTCATACCGGATTCCGTTCTTCCTTCCGGCCATTTTATTCCATATATACCTGCACTTTCATTTAAAAGCGTCATATCCGCTCCAGGCCATTCGGCATTATTCCATTCTCCGCTTCCAGTCCAGAAATATGCCTTAATCTCACTGCCCCATCCGGCAGGCTTTTCAAAGTAAACTGCATCCCCGTCCAAAAGCGTGAATTTGGGTCCTTTTACCGTTATCACTGCTGTGTCGGACTTGCCAAAGTAAGCCGTAGAAACCGTTATCGTTGCTGTTCCCTGCTTTTTGGCAGTTACCAGTCCATTCGAGTCGACAGATGCTACACCTGCATCACTGGATTTCCATGTAAGCGCAGCATATTTCAGGTCTGCACCCGCCGGGCTCACAGAAGCCGTCAACTGTAATGTCTCGCCTGCATTCAGGGTCTTTGTTTTCGGTGATATTGTAACGCTCTCTACCTTTGTTCCTGATGCTCTTACTGTAATGGTGGCATCTGCCGTAATGCCATTTGATGTCTTAGCCGTTATCGTTGCCGTTCCCTCATTTACAGCGGTAACAGTGCCTCCGCTTACCTTTGCCACATCATTGTTGCTTGTTGACCATGTCACGCTCTTATTGGTAGCATTGTCTGGTGTAACCGTTGCAGTCAACTTTACAGTTTCCCCAAGGTCTAAGGTTGCAGATGTCTTATCAAGAGTTATACCAGTTGCCGGTATCTTCTCATTCCCTCCATGTTCTCTTTGTACTGGTGATGTGGCTTCAACTGTGTCCGTTCCTCCTGACATAAATTGACTCTTTCCGTCAATCATGCCAAGAAACGGTGTCTTATCACCTGTATCTAACACATATACCCTCAAATCTCCTTGTCCCTTAATACCAGAAGTAGTAAGCGTGCCACCTTCTGCTACAGTCTGTTCATCGCCTGTAATCGCATCTACGTACTTACCGCCCGGAACATTGCTAAAGGTCGCATCACTGCTTATGGCAACGAGGACAAAGCTGTCCGTATTATCATCCGTATAACGTCTCTTGAATGACATGCCGCCATTACACCCTTCCGTGGAATACTGTCCTTTCCGAAGTGCCGGAATACAAATACGCAATCTGTTGAGTCTCTGGATATGAAGGGCTAACGGATAATTCAATGTCTCTGCCATTTCCCCAGTTGCACCACTGTATCTTGCAAAATCTGTGGTATTGACACTTCCTTCAATATGGTCTCCAAAATATGCCCTACCTGTTTCTTTTAATGCCATCTTAGGTCCCGGATCAATTATTTGTCCCTTTTGAAATTCAATCTCACTTCCATAGAAAATACAAGGAATTCCTCGGAAGGTAAACATCAAGCTCAGATTTTCCGCCCAGTCCCCGGTAGTTCCCGCAAACCGCTGGTTTTCCGGTGCCCCATCCGGTGCATAATCATGGGAATCCACATAGGTAACATTAAATGTGGCATCGTTATAATATTGATCATTATCAACTGCAACCCGAAACGCATCCTGTGCATGTTGGAAATTCCAATGCATTGGGAAATCAATAACATTCAATCCGGATGCCTTGCTGTAATCCGTTGCGTGGTAACTATTTCCCTCTAACAGGGCATTCTTGCTTGTAGGATCATGTCCCAAGGTATTATTGTCTTCATAAGCCTGTTGTACCGATGCCGTATTCGTAGCTATTGCCTCCGCTGTTTCACTGTCATTCCAGTCATATTCCTTACTTTCCTTCCATGTGTAGAAAGGACAGGAAAGTGCCGGAATCTCCTTGTTCCATACCTGACGAACACGAGTACAGACTTCGCCGAACATATAGAAGTTTCCTTCCCCTGTTGTATTATGCACCCTATTATATGCCTCATTTAACTGTGAAATCAATGCCTTGTTATATGTCAGTCTTGATATATGTTTCACTGTATCCACACGGAATGCATCTACACCCATCTCGATGTACCTGCTATACGTATCCACCAGATAATGATATACCACCGGATTTTCTGTATTTAAATCAATACAATCCCCTGCAATGGAAGTTATCTGTTCCTGATAAGATTCCCAGCCTTGGATATATCGATTATGACGATAAATATCTTTCGTCTCATAAGTACCATCCATCAGCAAATCTTCCCTGACATTAAACTGATTTTTCGGTATCAGATTTTCGTATGAACCACCATATTTCTTTGCGGCATCCTCCCATCCATATTCCTCATGACGAACCATAGAGGCTTCACAATCCGATAAATCTTTTGTATAATCTTTTGAAGCAATCGGGTATAAATTGGATTCCCCCCAGTTGCCAGTATGGTTAAATACAACATCCTGAATAATCTTCATGCCTCTTTCATGTACTGCCTCGATTAAATCTTCATAAGTACAATCATTTGATTCAAGCCTTGGCTCCACTTTAGAAAAATTGATGGCATGGTATCCATGATAATCATATCCACTGGCATTTTCTACCACCGGAGTAATCCAGATTGCAGTAAAGCCTAACGCCTTGATATAATCCAGTTTGTCAATCAAACCCTTAAAATCTCCCCGCCATGGAGGATCATTCACATTCAGGTCCTGAGCCTCCCAGCACTGTACATTGTTTGAGGAATCTCCGTCATAAAATCTTGCAATCATGACAAAATAAATGGTTTCATCACGAAAATCCGTCATACTGCCGTTTGAATTGTAGTAGACCCCTTCCTCCTGCGAATCCGCCACAAGCCCTAAAGCTTCTGCAGCTGTGTCCATATCTTCCGCTGTTAATTCCTGTTGATTATGTACCTCTGCAGTTTCTGCATGCACTACCTGCATGTCACCCGGTAAACCGGTTGCAAAAGTAGTGATACCCATAACAAATGCAGTGAATACAGATACCATTGATTTTACAAATCGTTTCTTTTTCATGTGCTATCCCTTCCCTTTCACAAAAATATAATTTCTCGCTGCTTCAACACCATAGTTTTATCTTAATAAAAAGTCTAGTCTTTTTTGTTTATAATGTCAACAACTAATCAACATATTCATTATAAAAACCTTCATTTATTATATTTTCAGTAAAAATATCCATAGTATCTTGTGCAATATTCCTATATCACTTTTAAAATCCAAAAAAACATTCGACAGTTTTTGAAAAATTTGGCATACCATCCAATAGTGATTATGCACAATAAACTTTGTCAGATTTGTAACAATTTGTGCATTTCCTCAAGTATGTTTTGCATTTTAAACAGCAATGTTATAAAATTAAGACAGCAGGTAAAGTGTACATATATGTACTATGTTTTCATTATTAAAGGAGGAATTTTGAAGTGAAGAAAAGGAAACGATTACTAGCACTATTTTTAACACTTGTTATGACATTCACTACAGTGTTTGGTCTGCAGTCCATTGCGGCTCCGGCTGGGCAGACAGATTATTCAGAAGATAATGTTCTGAAGCTTACAATGGACAATACGGGTTATCTGACACCCACGGCTGAAAGCCGGAATATGTTAGAAGATTTGGAAAACAAAAAATTTTCATGGGACAATGCAGCAGTTTATTTTGTATTGACAGACCGTTTTCTAAATTCAGACAAGAGCAATGACCATTCCTACGGAAGAGGTCTTAAAGCAGACGGAGCAACCTCAGTGGAAGGACTGGATACTTATACTAATCCGGGTACTTTCCATGGTGGAGATTTGAACGGACTTACCCAAAAGGTAACAGAAGGATATTTTACAGACCTAGGCGTTAATGCGATTTGGATTACGGCGCCATATGAGCAAATTCATGGATATACTTCCGGTAATAAACGCAGTAATAATGCAAATCAATATCCTGACCCTGAAGCAGGAGGCTTCCCATATTATTCTTACCATGGATACTGGACATTAGATTATACCAATATTGATGAGAATATGGGAAATGAGCAGGATTTTGAAAAATTTGTAGACAGCTGCCATGAGCGGGGAATCCGTGTGGTAATGGATGTGGTTATGAACCATGTGGGATATACTACAATGCAGGATGCCGTAGATTATGGATTTGATGCTGCCCTCAAAGGAGACTGGCAAAGCTACTATTATGGCAACGCTACCCACCTGATGGGTGGTGATCCGGAAAGCATGAATTACTGGGATAAATCATCTTCTGCATGGGCAAAATGGTGGGGTCCGGGATTTGTACGGGCTGATTATCCAGGCTACACTGCCGCCGGAGGAGATGATTTCCATATGAGTTTGTCGGGACTTCCTGATGTGGTAACAGAATCCGGCGCATCAGAGGTTCCAACACCGCCGCTTTTGGTTAACAAATGGACAAAAGAAGGAAGACTTTCCCAGGAGCAGAAGGAATTAGATGATTTCTTCAGCAAAACCGGATATAAAAAGCAGCCCCGTTACTACATTATCAAATGGCTGACAGACTGGGTAAGGGAATATGGCGTGGATGGTTTCCGCTGTGATACTGCAAAGCATGTAGATTTGGATGCATGGAAAGATTTAAAAACAGAGGCAGATAAAGCTCTTAAGGAATGGAGAGCCAATAATCCGACTAAACCGGGCGCAAAGTGGACAGATGATTTCTGGATGACCGGTGAGGCATGGGGACATGGAATGGGAAAAAGCCCTTATTTTGAGAGTGGTGGTTTTGATTCCATGATTAATTTTGCTTTCAACAAGAGCGGTAATCCTGCCGGCATGGAAGAGACATATAGTTCTTATGCTGCAGCAATTAACAGTGATCCTAACTTTAACGTATTAAGTTATCTTTCTTCTCATGATGACAGTGACAGTACCATGAGTGTATGGCAGGCAACAGATGATGCTAACAAAAAACTTGGTACCTGCCTGTTACTGGCACCAGGCGGTATACAAATTTATTATGGAAATGAAGTAAACCGAGGCATGGGATGGGAAGACTGGTTTAACCAAGATTACAAAGACCAGAGATTCCGTACAGATATGGATTGGAATAATGTAAATACCGCTGTTCTTACCCATTGGCAAAAGGTCGGTCAGTTCCGCAACAACCATCTTTCCGTTGGTGCAGGACAGCACGAGAAGTTATCAGATTCGCCATATACTTTTGCGAGAACATATAATTTAGAAGAGGATGATGAGGATAAAGTAGTTGTGGCCGTTCCCGGGACAGCAGGAACCTATGAAGTAAATGTAGGAGATGTATTTGAAGATGGGGAGACCATTACCGATGCTTATTCCGGAGAGAAATATACAGTGAGCGGCGGCTCCGTATCTGCAACCTGCGACAGCAACGGAGTAATCCTATTAGAGGGATCAGGTATCGTAAAGGCAAGCGTGAGTGCCAAGACACTTAGTAATGCAACTACATACAAGACAGATACATTCAACATTACATTAAGGGCTAACAAAGCAAAAGATACCTACTATTCCATTAACGGCGGAGAAAAGAAACCATATACAACCAACGATATAATTACCATAGGTGCCTCTACAGCTTATGAGGAAAAAACTACAATTGAGGTAACCGGTATTTCAGAGGATGATAATTCAAGCCTTTCAAAAACCTATACATACCAGAGAAGCGAAGAACCAGTTCCAAGTGCGGGATTATGTGTGAAGGTAAGCAAGGCAGAATTTTCCTCAGCACCTAACATTTATGTATACGACAATGAAACGGACCAAAATGCAGTTTCTGCCAAATGGCCGGGTGACACAATGACAGATGATGGCGATTCTTATGTATGGACATATGAAGGTGATGCGACATCCCTGATTTTTATTCTTTCACAGGGAACGTGGAGAAGTACACCGGACATGGCGCCTGGTATTAAATTTACCGGCGGTGTGGAATACAGTAAAGCCACAGGCGAAACAACAGAGGTACCTACCGGAGAACCTGGCAAGGTCAATATCAAATATGTAGACCAGTCCGGAAATGTCCTAAAAAGTATTTACAGGGTAGGTGTAATCGGCAAAGAATATACAACCTATCCGGCCGACGAAGGTGCATGGGAGAATTTTTCACAATATACATTAACAGAAAAACCCAGCAATGCAACCGGAGTCTTTGAAAAGGAAAGTGAAGTAACTTATGTGTATTCAAGCGGCGGAGTAATTATAACAACAATTACAGCTGCGTTCACAAATCCTAATAAGACTTATACCTATAATGGTACAGAGCATAAACCAGAGGTTACCGTAAAGGATGGACCGAACCCATTAAGAGAAGGAACGGATTATACAGTATCTTACGAAAACAATGTGAATGCCGGTGATAAGTCATCAAATAATGCGCCAAGTGTTAATATTTCCGGTATGGGCAGTTATGCTAATGCTGTCGTAATCAATAAAACGCTTACATTTACAATTGATAAGGCAGAGATTCCGGCGAATGCTCCTGCGAATGCCATGACGGTATCAACAGGTAAGCTTTCAGATGTAGCAGTTCTTAATGGCGGCTGGAGCTGGTCTGACGAAGACAAGGTTAAAGATGTAAATGCCGGTGAGACAATCTCTGTAACGGCAGTTTATAATGGTAATGATAAGGATAA
>JAIDHZ010000028.1 GCA_029052995.1 Lachnospiraceae bacterium
GCTATTATAATTGTTACTATTTGTATATTATTGAGATTATTATTTTTGTTGCTATTTTGTTATCTTCACCTTTTTGTCTTTGCTCCATTTCCCATCACAGAACCCGCTGACAAAACAGACTCCAATATCGCTGCCAACCATATTTCTTTCATTTTTATAAATCTCCTTTTCAAAACCAACAACTGCCTGCCAAAAACATTCTTATTTCTATTTGTAGTAAAATTAAGCTACACAACTGATTTTATACTAAACAAAAAAGAGGGAGATTCCCTATGACTAATTTTATATTATTTACACGACATACACAAGAATTATTTTTTATACCCAATTTCATTTATCCCTTTTTTAAAAAGATAATATCACAACTAAAAGAACCGGAAGAAGATAAAATGCTGACATCCGTTGAAAATTGTGGTAGATACATATGGATTGTGCTATACTGCAGACAGTGCATATTTTTTGCCTTTTATCTGGAAAGGATGTGAAGTATATGGTTAAGGTAAATTTAGAGATTCCGGATAAAGAAGTATCGTCTGACTGAATGAAAAGAAAGGGAATTATGACAAAAAAAGATTTTAAGGAGAGTGTCGTCTGCGGTCTGGGGAGGGCAGTGATGCATCTTCAGCAGACTGGGAACAAGGAAAAATATAGGGATATAGTGTTATGGGCATGCAGAAAGAATATATCCTATGATGTGCAGTGTGAAGGCACAAGGGGTGTATATGTCTATGACCTGATATGCTGTTATGAGGATCGGCAGCCTTTTTTGGATGCGGTCATTGATAAATTTGAAAGCTGCCGCAGGGACAGCTGGGACTTTAACCATTACTGTGCGCTGCTGGGCTGTTTTGCGGATGACGGCAGTGAACAGGCATGGGATGTTTTGTGGAAACGATACTGTGTTATGAAAAGGGAGTTGCTGTATAAGCGGAAGATGGATAACAGGCTGCTTGAAAGGTTTGAAATTCTGGCAATCACAATCTGTACCGGCGAGCCGGAGGTTGCAGTGCGGGTTATGAAGAATATTGCATCCCTGATGGAGCTTAACCATTTATATGAGTGGGCAGATTTTTACTGGCTGAATACAAATATTGAAGATACTCTGGGTAAGGGGAGATATAAACGGGAGATAAAGAATTTAGGCAAAAAAGGAGAAGGTGCCGGTGCTATGCTCTACCAGAGCTGTTATGAGGAGAGGAAGGAAAGCAGGAAGCATATTGTTAGAAATGACAACATGCTAAGCTATGGGCAGCTTATGGACCTGTTCCGGAATAGGGATGAAGAGACCGTGCTTTTTTCGTTCCGTGCATATAAATACCTGCAGAAAATGAATAAGCTGTTACAGTTTGCCAACGATACTGTACTGGAAAAGGATGAGGGGATAAAAGCGAGGATGCTGGAGGTTTTTTCCCGTACCCGGTGGCCATTGGAGCCGGATATTTTAATTGGTTATGTTAAAAATGGCGGGGGTGCTCTGCAGGAGAGAGCATTAGGAGCCCTTGCACGCATACAAAATGCTATAGTCCGTGAGTATGCACTTAAGCTGATAGGGGAGGGGAGTTTTTTGGATTATGCGGTGTGTATGCTGGCTGCAAATTACAGGAATGGGGACGAGGACATCTTATTACATATTTTACAGCGGATTCCGGTGGATGAACATTCAGGAAATAAATGGCATTACGTTTATAGTTCAGTGTTTGATATTTATGAAAAAGGCAGGGTTAAAAAGGCACCGAAAAGGGTGCTGTATTATTTGTATGAGCATACGCATTGCGGAATGTGCCGGGAATTGTATGTGAGGGAAATGATGAGACGGCATATACTGACACCGGAAATCAAAGCAGAATGCCGGTGGGATTCCAATGATGGGGTCAGGGAATTGGTAATGCGGGGTTAGGAACTGTATTGACTAGGAAGAAAAGGAGATTTTACATGGATAATTCAGATAAACAGATGTATCCTGATACAGGGGAAACAATATCAAAATATGATATTTTGGAAAAATACTTTGGTTACAGGTCTTTCCGCAAGGGTCAGGAGCCGCTTATTGATGCCATATTATCGGGACAGGATGTTTTGGGGATTATGCCTACCGGAGCTGGTAAATCTATCTGTTATCAGGTGCCTGCTTTAATGCTTAATGGAATTACTATTGTTATTTCACCTCTCATTTCCCTTATGAAGGATCAGGTTAGTGCCCTGAACCAGGCGGGAATCCATGCAGCCTATATTAACAGTTCCCTTACGGAAAATCAGATTTCCAAGGCAATGCAAAATGCAGCAAGAGGTCAATACAAGATTATATATGTGGCTCCGGAACGGTTAGAAACTCAGGAATTTGCGGCATTTGCCAGGCAGGCGGATATCAGCATGATAACAGTTGATGAGGCGCATTGCATTTCCCAATGGGGACAGGATTTCAGGCCAAGCTACTTAAAGATTGTAAAGTTTATTAAGACGCTTACAAATCGTCCGGTTATCAGTGCATTTACTGCCACTGCAACGGATATTGTGAAGGATGATATACTATGTGTCTTGGGGCTTCAAAGCCCAAGAGTTATGGTGACGGGATTTGATCGTGAAAATCTCTATTTTGCAGTGGAGAATTCAAAGAAAAAAGAAGCCTTTATTCTTGATTATGTAGCGGAGTACAGCAGTGACAGCGGCATCATTTATTGTGCTACCCGGAAAAATGTAGAGGCAGTTTATGATAAGCTGTTGGGAGAAGGCATATCCGTAACGAAATATCATGCTGGACTTAATAATGCAGAGAGGCAGCGCAGCCAGGAGGACTTTATATATGACCGCAGTCTGGTAATGGTGGCAACCAATGCATTTGGCATGGGGATTGACAAATCCAATGTTCGCTATGTGATTCATTACAATATGCCCCAGAGTATGGAAACCTACTATCAGGAAGCA
>JAIDHZ010000280.1 GCA_029052995.1 Lachnospiraceae bacterium
GAGTTCGTCGGCAGCGGCAGATGTGTCTACGAGACAGATGTACAATGTATTGTCGGTTTTGTTTTTTAGTATAAAATACTTGTTTTCGAAAGTCAATATAAATTTATCGAAAAACAATAAAAAATTATTGATAAAAGAAATAATGATATTATAAAGGAATAAGAAATATAATGTTTTTCTTGCAAAAAAGAAAAAAGAGGTTTACCATGTTTCTTATAAACTTTCAGAAGGAATGAGTATGGACAAAAGACATCAGCCATTATATTTTCATATTGATGTAAATAATGCCTTTTTAAGCTGGGAAGCCTTATACCAGATGGAGGAGCTTGGGAAGAAAGAGGATATCAGACTTAAGGATGCAATTATTGGCGGTGATATTTCCAAGAGGCATGGTGTGGTTCTTGCAAAATCCCAGTCTGCAAAGAGATATGGGATAAAGACAGGAGAACCCGTAGTTTCTGCAATGAAAAAATGCCCGGGGTTACTGTCTTATGAACCACATATGTGGTATTATAAAAAGCGTTCAAAAGAGCTGATGGAGCTTTTTATGAAATATGCACCTATCGTAGACCAGTATTCGGTAGATGAAGCTTTTTTGGATATGTCGGGTACCTATCAATTATATGGAAATCCTGTAGAATTTGCCTGCAAATTAAAGGATGAAATTAGGGAAACTCTGCATTTTACTGTAAATATAGGTATTTCCTCCAACCGTTTGCTGGCTAAAATGGCAAGTGACTTTGAAAAACCGGATAAAGTACATACATTATTTCCAGAGGAAATCCAAAAGAAAATGTGGCCACTTCCGGTGGAGGATTTGTTTTATGTGGGAAAATCTACGGCAACAAAGCTTCATCAGTTGGGAATTCATACAATTGGGGATATTGCAACAGGTGAACTTTCGGTTTTACAATCACATTTTAAGAGCCATGGTGAGGTGATTTATAATTTTGCAAATGGAATTGACCTTACTTTAGGAGACAGGACTGAGAGTGTGCAAAAGGGATACGGCAACTCAACGACCATACCCTATGACATTAAAGAATCAGAGGATGCTTACCATACCATTATGAGGCTTTGCGAATCTGTGTGTGGAAGGCTTAGGAAGGATGGTGTTGAGGCGGTGGTTTTGTCAGTAGAAATAAAAGACAGCAATTTCGTGGTGAAACGTCACCAAAGGACATTGTTGTCTCCTACTAACGTGACAGATGAATGTGTTAAGACTGCCTGTGATTTGTTCGACGAGTTGTGGGACGGGTCTCCCATTCGATTGATTGGAGTGAGTGCCAATAAAGTAACAGACGGAGCCGAGAGGCAGCTGAATTTGTTTGATATGGAAAGCCATGATAAGCTGAAGAATCTGGATACGGCATTGGATTCTATCAGAAAACGGTATGGTTCTGATGCTGTGCAGAGGGGAAGCTTTTATCAGGAGAAGCGGACAAACAAAAACGGAATTAGGTAAATAACTGTTTACTGAAGCATTTCAGCCAGCTGTTTAGTAATAATTTCATGGTATTTTGCGTATTTTTCATAGCGCTCCTCATCATGCTTTGTCGGATAGGGTATGCGCTCCCGGTCCATATTATCCTCTATGTCATAAAGCTTTACCTGGGAAGCTAATGGGTTTTTAAGGACACGGTCGATAAAATGTCCGTAGGATTCCCCCTTTACCTTTGTTATACAGGAAAGTGCAGTGAGAATTTCTTCTGAAAATCCCTCGTCACGCAGGTATTCTATGGTAACAGGGGTATCCTCTATTACATCATGAAGGATACCTACAATCTGCTCGTCTTCATCCTGTCCCCGGAGCATGACACGCATTGGGTGAAGAATGTAGAGCTTGCCGGCTTTGTCTATCTGTCCTTTGTGTGCCTTAACAGCAATTTCGATAGCTTTTTCTAACATATGACGATCCTCCTTGGCTTGCAATATGTTTCTATCATACTATAAAATAAAAAGAATCACAATTACAAATTAAAAACTGTAACTAAATTCTGGGTGGTGCATATATTAAGATATAAGGAAAATTCGTCTTTGATAGTATATTTTACAGATTATGGGGACACAGGGTAATAATTTTTGTACTGGTAAAATACGCAATACACGCTGTAAAATCAAAGACTTTATATAAGTGAGAAAGGATAGCAATACAGATGGACAATTCATATACATATATAGTAGAATGTAGAGACGGAAGTCTATATACAGGATGGACAAATGATATTGTAAAACGGATTGAGAACCACAATAATGGATCAGGTGCAAAGTATACAAGGTCACGGTTACCGGTGCGGCTGGTCTATTATGAGGTTTACTCAACGAAAAAAGAAGCGATGCAGCGGGAATATGCAATAAAGCAGCTTACGAAAGCGGACAAGCACGCATTAATATTACAAAATATGACTGAAGAGTTGAAAATGCACTGTAAAGAGCTTAACAAACAATTAGGCGGTCATTAAAAAATAAGGATTAATGTTAATTGATAAATGATGAAAAACGAAGGATAGCTATGAATCAAAGATACAGTAAATTTTATAAAAATAATAGAGAAAGGCAGCAGAACAGGCAATCGAAAAATGCCCGGGAGAGAAAAAGGAGATTGGCTGTAGTAGGAATCTTTGGAATCTGTTTTCTTGTTGTTCTGTGTGCAGTGATTTTTTCTTTCAGATTTTTTTATGATCAGGTAAAAGAGGGTATAGAAGAGATAACAACGGAAGATTACACACCTGAGCAGGTGATTGGTGCAGCGGCATTGTTTCCGGACTTACCGATTACGGAGGAATTTCTGACGGTAAACAGATATTCGAGGCCGGGACTTGCTCTTACTGCATCTCCACAATATATTGTCATTCATTATACCGCAAATCCCGGTTCCACGGCAGAGCAGAACCGTAATTATTTCGAGAATCTCAAAGACACAGAGGAAACTTTTGCCAGCGCACAGTTTGTAATTGGTTTAGAGGGGGAGATTATACAGTGTGTTCCCTGTAACGAGATGGCATATTGTTCCAATAACCTGAATGAGATTTGCATTTCCATAGAAATGTGTCATCCTGATGACACAGGAAATTTCAATGATGCCACATACAATAACTGTGTTTATCTTGTGGCGCATCTGATGAATTATTATAATCTCGACATGAATCATTTAATCAGGCATTATGATGTGACGGGGAAGAACTGCCCAAAGTATTTTGTGGAGCATGAAGACCGGTGGGAAGTATTTAAAGGATTTGTAGAAGAATATCGTGAGAAATTTGCCGGACAGGAGCAGGGTAGCTAAAGCTTCCTGCAGATTTGTACAAATTGCGTGATTTTTAAAGGGTCTTTGCCCGCAAGGTCGTCATACTCTACACCGGAGGAAACGTCAACACCGTCCGGATGTACAAAACGAATTGCCTCTTCAACGTTATCAGCATTTAACCCGCCGGCAAGCAGCAGCAGCTTCTCATCTTTTGGAACAGCCTGTACTAAAGACCAGTCGAAGGTTTGACCGCTGCCGGGTTTGGCTGCATCAAACACATATCCGGCAATCTGTGGCAGACTGTGATAATATTCATACTCAGATATATCATTTACATTAAATGCCTTCAGAATGGGGGTATGCGTTTCCTGCAGCAGTTCTTCGGACAAAGTACCGTGAATCTGTATATAGTCAAAATGTAGTTTTTCAAGCTGCAACACCTGTTCTAAAGTGGGTGAAACAACTACAGCAACTTTTTGGATGGCAGAGTCTAATGCATCTGTTAACAGTTTAGCCTGATCCAAAGTTATATTGCGTTTGCTTTTTGGAAAAAACATAACCATACCGGCAAAATCGACATGGTTATGATTAAGATATTCTGTTTCTTCTATTGTGGTAATTCCACAAATCTTTACTTTCATGGTGAAACTCCATTCTGTTTGTTATAAATATATACAAATTGCTATAAGCGGAATTTGAACCGGATGGGTTCTTTTAAATGCTGACCACCTCTGGATCTTACTTTGGATGTAATATGTAGAAAATAGTCAGTATCCTTAGCATAAGGTTCCAACGGTTCTAATTCAATTTCCATAGTAGAGTCATTATAAGTAAATTTGGTAGCCATCCTTTGTCCTGTTTCGCTTTCTACATATAGATTCTCGGAGGTGATTGTCTCCGGGTCAAGCGCTGTTGTAAAGCGGCAGCGCCATACAAAATTACCGGTTTTAAAACTTAAATTCTGTTTTACTCTATTTTCGTATCCTTTTGGAACATCCTCAATCTCAATGAAATTTCTCGCCATGAATATGTACCTCCCTGTCAATATTCCAACTGAAAATAGTATAGCACAAAGTTTTCCATATTGCTACACCAAAAGCAGTTATATGTCTAACAGAACTTTTGCTCCTGCGCTAGCTCTCATATCCCACAAGAAAAGCCTTCTGGTTGATTTCTATTGTTTTTGTAGGAACCGTGTTGGCGATAACATCTAACCATTCCTCTTTTGAAAAGTCCATATGTTTGGCAGCTACACCTAGTACAATGCAGTTAAATACACGGGAGTTGCCAAGCTTTAAAGCTTCTTCGGCAGCATTAATGGAATACACCTTGCAGTTCACTGAAAGTTCTTTAATTATGTTTTCAGGGTACTCGGCGGCACCTGTTACAACGGTAATCGGATCAATTTTGTGGTCGTTGACAACCAAAACGCCATCAGGCTTTAAAAAATGTGCATAGCGCAGTGCTTCAAGCCGTTCAAATGCAATCAGTACATCTGCCTGCCCTTCTTCCACGATAGGTTCTGCAACTTTTTCGCCATATCGGACATATGTTACAACGGAACCGCCACGCTGTGACATGCCGTGTACCTCGGATAATTTTACATCATAGCCGGCTTTCGTCATAATACCGCCGAGGATTCGGCTGGTAAGCAGGGTTCCCTGCCCGCCTACGCCAACTATCATGATATTTTTTGTATTCACTGTACTCATAGTTTTCTCCTCTTCTACATACTAAGCGTGGGTAATTGCGCAACTACCTCACAATTTCCTCAATCGCATCAAAAGGACACCACTGCTTACATAGGCCACAGCCATTGCACATGGTCTGGTCAATGGTAATCGTGCCGTCTTCATTTTTCGTAAGGGCCGGACAGCCGGGCTGTAAACATTTTCCGCACTTCTTACATTTTTCAGGAAGCGGCCTGCACACGTTGGGGAATTGTACCTCTTTTAACAGGACGCAGGGAGCTTTGGTAATGATAACAGATACTGCATCTCTTGCTACCTCTTCCTTAATTAGATTTTCTAATCCTTCCGTATCAAATGCATCAATCTCCGTGACATGCTCGATGCCCAAGGCTTTACATAGATGATAAATGTTAATGGCGGGAACGGTCTGTCCCATCAGTGTTTTTCCGGTTGCCGCATGGTCCTGGTGTCCGGTCATACCGGTGGTGGAGTTATCTAAAATAATAACCGTACCGGTGCCCTGATTGTATACCATATTCATCAACGAGTTAATTCCTGTATGCATAAATGTGGAATCGCCGATAACAGCAACCCAGTTTTTGATGTATTCTTTTCCCTTTGCCATTTCCATGCCGTGTAAGGAGGAAATGGAGGAACCCATGCAGACGGTGGTATCCACAACGCTTAAGGGGGCAACTGCACCTAATGTATAGCAGCCGATATCTCCCGCTGCATGAATCTTTAACTTTTTCAGGACAGAATATACACTTCTGTGGGGGCAGCCGGGACATAGAAGGGGAGGTCGTCCTGCCACTTTGGCAGGCTCTTTTAGCTTCAAATCCTGTTTCAAAATAACCCTGCGAATCATATTGGCACTGTATTCTCCCTGCAGGGTAAATGCCTCCTTACCGATACAGTCAATACCCATGGCACGGACCTGTTCTTCAATAACAGGTTCAAGCTCTTCAAAAATGTAAAGGGTATCCACTTTGGAAGCAAAATCTTTAATTAATTCTACAGGTAATGGGTGTACCATACCGAGCTTTAACACAGAAGCATCAGGACATGCCTCTTTAACATAAGTATATGGAATGCCGCTGGTAATAAAACCGATTGTTGTATCGTTCATTTCTACACGGTTTAGCGGGGTATCCTTTGCAAAGCCTTCATTTGCAACTGTCATTGTACACGCATCTTTCGCCATATCCTTAAGACGCTGTTCCACAAAAATGTGGCGTTTGATAGCCATTGCCGGCATCATTACATTTTTGGCAATATTTCTCTCATATGGTTTATCCATGGGAACTGTCCTGTCCTCTAATACAACCATACCCTGGGAGTGGGCAAGTCTTGTTGTGGTGCGAAGTACTATTGGTGTATCGTACTTTTCAGAGAGGATAAAGGCCAGCTTCATATAATCCTTTGCCTCCTGGGAATCAGACGGCTCTAAAACAGGAACCTGTGCCGCACGGCATATTTGGCGGGTATCCTGCTCATTTTGTGAGCTGTACATGCCGGGGTCATCAGCTACAACAGCAACCAGACCGCCGTTTGCCCCGATATAGGCGGCGGTGTACATGGGGTCTGCTGCCACGTTAAAGCCTACATGCTTCATGGAAGCCATGGCCCTTACACCACTGATGGAAGCGCCGATGGCAACCTCCATGGCAACCTTCTCATTTGGAGACCATTCGCAGTAAATCTCCGGATATTTGACTAAATTTTCACTGATTTCTGTGCTTGGGGTGCCGGGGTATGCAGCAGATACCTTTACGCCTGCCTCATATGCACCGCGGGCAATCGCCTCGTTGCCAAGCATCATTTTCTTCTCGGACATGGAAATCCTCCTTTGTTCGTTTCTTTATCGCTGTTTCGTCTTGAACACACACATAAATCCATTATAATAGATACAGGGGTGTTTGTCATTAGGAAAAATTTATGCGAACATCCTCTTATGCCTCCATTTGTGTCAACGACTTGGTGCGAATTTCTTCACAAATCTTATTAATAAAGGTATTTAGCTCCATAGCGCCTAAGTCGCCGTCCTCGCCCCGTTTTCTCACGGATACGGTGTGGCTTTCTTCCTCGTTGGCACCAACCACCAGCATATAAGGAAGCTTTTCTAAGCGTGCCTCACGAATTTTATAGCCGATTTTCTCTGCCCGGTCATCCATGGTGGCAAGAATGCCGTTTTTCTTCAGCTCCTTCAAAATTTCCTGGCCGTAGTCGTGGAATTTTTCGGAGATAGGAAGGATGCGCACCTGCTCCGGTGATAACCAGGTTGGGAATGCGCCGGCATATTTTTCAATCAGCCATGCCAGGGTTCTCTCATAGCAGCCCATGGAGGTTCTGTGAATAATATATGGTCTGTCTCTTAAACAAAA
>JAIDHZ010000281.1 GCA_029052995.1 Lachnospiraceae bacterium
GAATCTGAATGATATAACACATAATCTGTTGACACCTCAAAATAATTTGCTACTTCTAAAATTATATCAGACGGTGGAACAGTTATCTCTTTCTCATATCGGCAAATTGCCTGCTGTGATGAGTTTACCAATCCTGCTAAGGCTTCCTGGCTCATTCCTCTGGATTCCCTTAATTCCTTAATACGAGTTTTCAAACTATCACCCCAATCATCTACATTTTTATGTAGATTCTATCCTATATTATAGGCCGCATAACTCATATTTATGTATTGCATTACTCTATTTTATTCTTTAAAACCAATAACCCCGTTGCTTGCATGGACAAAAAAGCGGATTTCTGCCACCACTCAGAAATCCGCTTTTAAATAAAAACAATATATTTTCAATTTACACATTCTTATACCTCGCAAACTCCTGTTTGACATAGGCATACCTGGCTTTAGGAACAGTAAGCTCTTCTCCATTGCTTAAATCTAACATATAACTGTTAATACGCTCGACATACCACAGATTAACCAAAAAGCTTCTATGTATCCTCATAAATCCATAAGCTTTTAACTCCTCCTCCAAAGCATCTAATTTTTTATATAAATGATACTGTGTTTCCGCTAAATGAAATACATTACGGTGTCCTTCCGTCTCAATATATATAATCCTCGAAAGCTCCAGTTCAATTTCTCCCTCCACAAAAGAAAAGTGTAGCTTTATTCCATGTCCCTTCTCCTCTGCCAGAAGTTCATGCAGACAATTTTTAATCGTATTATGCAGATCATTTTTTAACAAAAATCCTGAAGCCTTTACTTTGTATCCCTCTAACGCATCATTTAAACATGCTGTTATCAGTATCACATGAAGCTGCGGATACATTTTTTTAATACGTCCTGCTGCACTAAGTCCTATTTCCCGTTCCCCGCTTATATCCAAAAAAACAACAGATATGTTTTTCCATTCCTCCATCCGTTCACAAAGCTGTCCGGCAGACATAAATACAATGGGTTCCACTGGTATGGATGCAGTTATTCCATACTCCATTACCAAATCCCTGATTTGCGTTCTGTCGGCTTCTTTTTCGGCACATATTGCAATCTTCATTTTCCCACCTACATCTTTAAGTATTTGCAACTGCCTCCCTGCTTTATGTTGCGATATGCTGATGTACTAATAACATCCTCATATATTTTATCGCAATATTTGATGTTTTTTTGAAGTAACATGTCACGAATCGACCATGAAAATCATAAAATAACTGTAATTATTCAGAGGGTGCATTATCTATAGGCTAAATGCAATTCCCCCATAATCTGCCATGGGCATGGGTTTTGAAAAATAAACTAACAATTCCTGCCTGTGATACAACAGGCAGGAAATACATATATCTTACATCTTTGGCAGGGAATCAAATCCCGGCTGTAAATCTTCATCCGTAGGAATATAATCACTCATCTCACCATTATTAAATTTCTCATATGCTACCATATCAAAATATCCTGTTCCGGTAAGTCCGAAAACAATTGTTTTTTCTTCGCCGGTCTCTTTACATTTTAATGCCTCATCAATAGCAACACGGATAGCATGGGAGCTTTCCGGTGCCGGAAGAATCCCCTCTACTCTCGCAAACTGTGTAGCTGCCTCAAACACTGCGGTCTGTTCTACAGAACGTGCCTCCATCAATCCGTCATCATATAATTTGGACAGTACACCACTCATACCGTGATAGCGTAATCCCCCGGCATGATTTGCTGATGGAATGAATCCACTTCCCAAAGTGTACATTTTTGCCAATGGACATACCCGTCCCGTATCACAGAAATCGTACGCAAATTTACCTCTGGTCAGACTCGGACAGGATGCCGGTTCCACAGCAATAAATTGATAATCCTTCTCGCCTCTTAATTTTTCTCCCATAAACGGAGAAATCAACCCACCTAAATTGGAACCACCACCGGCACAACCAATAATCACATCCGGTTCAATACCATACTTGTCCAATGCGGCCTTTGTCTCTAATCCTATAACTGACTGATGCAGCAATACCTGGTTCAACACACTTCCCAATACATAGCGGTATCCCTCCGTGCTTACTGCCGCCTCAACTGCCTCGGAAATGGCACAGCCAAGGCTTCCTGTCGTTCCCGGATGCTCCTTAAGAATCTGACGCCCTACATCCGTTGTATCGGATGGTGACGGGGTAACAGAGGCGCCATAGGTACGCATTACCTCCCGCCGGAACGGTTTTTGTTCATAGGAGACCTTTACCATGTATACTTTACAGTCCAAATCAAAATAAGAGCATGCCATAGAAAGTGCCGTTCCCCACTGACCGGCTCCTGTTTCCGTTGTAACACCCTTTAGCCCCTGTTGTTTGGCATAATACGCCTGGGCAATTGCTGAATTTAACTTATGGCTTCCACTTGTATTATTTCCCTCAAATTTGTAATATATCTTTGCAGGAGTCTGAAGCTTTTCCTCCAGACAATATGCACGCACCAATGGAGATGGACGATACATCTTATAAAACTTACGTATTTCTTCCGGAATCTCGATATAGACATCCGTATCGTTTAACTCCTGCTTTGCAAGCTCCTCACAAAAAATGCCGGATAACTCTGCTAATGTAACTGGCTTGTGTGTTCCGGGATTTAACAATGGCTCCGGTTTTTCCTTCATATCTGCCCGGACATTGTACCATGACTTTGGCATCTCGCTTTCTTCTAAATAAATCTTGTATGGGATTTCTTTCTGGTTCATAATCTTACTCCTTTTTATATATTTTCTTTATCCTGAATGTATTATAACAGACC
>JAIDHZ010000282.1 GCA_029052995.1 Lachnospiraceae bacterium
GCTTCATTCCCAAAATCCCAGAACAAAAATATATGTTTTGGCTCATTATTTTGGTCATTATTCCTATATGCACTATAAATTAATATGTGTAAGCTGCTAAAATTCTTTAATATCATAATCATCCACAACACCAATGGGTTTTGCATTTCCTGATGCTGCATTTGCTTCTTTTTTAGCATCCGCTGCAGGTTCTTCCACCATGCCACGGCCAACTCTGGGACCTCTTGTCACTCTTCCCTCCATTGGCGGCACAACTCGTTCCTGCTCACCATTTGCCTTATATACTGTCTTGTCTACCTTTGCTGCAGCTGCAGCTTCTAACGTCTTTGCAACAGTTTCGTGTGCTGTCTGTGGTGTATGAATAACGGGATTTCTTTTCTTTACAATTTTCTTCTTAACCTTACGGGTAGTGGTGCCCTCGTTATCTGAAGAAATATTTTTTGTTGACTGCGAAGGTTCATTAACCCCCTTGCTCACACTTCCGGATGCCGGTTCATTTTTTGATGGAAATGCCGGAATTACTGACTTTCCATCTGCAGCAGGCTGTGCAGGCTGAGATTTTACCTGTTCTCTATTTACTTTTTTTGCGGGAACTGCAGTATTTTGTCTTTTAACGGATGCCATATCTTCCTTGCCCCCCGCTTCTTTTTTAACAGAAACATTTGATTTTAATGGTGTTTCATTTGGAACAGTATTCTCACCACTTGCGATAAAATCAGGAATATTCACTGCCGGCTGCCTATTTTTGTCCTCTTCTTTTTCTGTCTTATCTGACTTTACGCCTACCGCCTGTTTTACCTTATCCACCATACTGGTTTTTGCTTTTGGAGCCTGTGTTTCCTGTAATGATGGACTCTTTACCTTTGGAGGACGTGTTACACTATTGGGATTGCCTGTAAACTCAACAATCTGATTCTGAATCTCCTCTAAGTTTGCGTTTGCAATCATATAATCATTATTTAATGTCTCGATTAAATTCTCATAATTAGCTCTTTCTGCTTCCATGGTAATCTCCACATAATTGCGGATTCCCATCATAATGTCATTTGTATACTGCATAGAACCCAATCTAATCTCATTAGCTTCGGCAACAGCCTGGGCAAGCATCTCATTTGCCTGTACTCTAGCCATCTCCACAGTCTCATATGCAGTCTGATTGGCCTGGGCCACAATCTCTGTCTCAGAAACCATAACTCTTGCCTGCTCTGATGCCTGTGCAATAATACCATCTGCAGATTTTCTGGCATCCATTAAAATAGCCTCTTTGTTTCGCATAATTTTCTTACAACGATCTATTTCTGCCGGTATCTTAACCTTTAAATCTCCAAAAAGCTCCTCGAATTCATCCCTTGGAACTATAATTTTATTTGATGAAAGCGCTGCGGGTTTACAGCTGTTTAAAAAATCCTCAATTTCGTTCATTACATCTTCAATACTCTTTCTTGCCATTTTCTTTCCTCCAACTTCTTTGGTTTTACTACTGCATTTTATAAAAACGCTCTTTAAGCTTTGCTGCCACATGTGATGGCACAAAGTCTGACACATCTGTTCCATATCTTGCATATTCTTTAACAATGCTGGAACTTAAGTAAGCGTAATCAATACTTGTTGTTAAAAATACGGTATCTATCGTTTCATCGCTGACTTTTCGATTGCTTTGTGCAATCTGTAATTCATAATCAAAATCTGTAATTGCCCGCAATCCCCTGACTATTACAGAAATATCATGTTTTTTCATATAATCAATCAGTAATCCATCAAAACAGATTACAATAACATTTTCATATTCCCTTATTGCTTCCTCTAACATCTGGGTTCGTTCCGCCACAGAAAATAAAGGAGTTTTGGCACTATTATATAGTACTCCTACAATCAATTCATCAAACATTTCGGAAGATCGTTTAATAATGTCCAAATGCCCAAATGTTACCGGATCAAAGCTTCCCGGATAAATCGCTCTACTCAACTCAATGCCCTCGTTTTCTATATTCTTTTGAATCCTGTAAACACTGACTTTTTACAGAATCACTTATTTTCCTTACTCACTTTCTCTAAAAAAACGTGTTTATTGGTTTTATAAATCTTTTCTTTCAATACCTTAAATCCATCTAATTCCTCCGGCAGATAAGTTTCCAAATCTGCTTCTACTATCACCATGGCACGCATTGACAAAATCTCATAAAAATCAGGATTTTGTAAAATTGCCAGCTCCAGGCCTTTTCCATAGGGAGGATCCATAAATGCAATCTGAAACTCTTCTTCTCCCCTAAGGCAGCTCACAGCAAGCCCCGCATTCATTACAAGCACCTCTGCCTGTCCGGCTAAACGTGTAAAGGAAAGATTTTCACGAATTACTGCCGCTGCCTCTTTACTTTGTTCCACGAAGCATGCGTACCTGGCACCACGGCTTAACGCTTCGATTCCAATACCTCCGCTGCCACTAAATAAATCCAAAAAACGGACATCATAAACTTCATCCTGTATCATATTAAATAAAGTCTCTTTAATCCTGTCTGTAGTCGGTCTGGTATCCAG